>JASHTA010000454.1 GCA_030040795.1 Gammaproteobacteria bacterium
GGAACGGTCATGCCGACGATCGCGTGACCCGCCTCGTGATAGGCGGTCATGCGCTTTTCCTCCTCCGTCATGACCATCGAGCGCCGCTCCGTGCCCATCATGATCTTGTCCTTCGCGCGCTCGAACTCCTCCATGCCGACGACGCGCTTGTTCGCGCGAGCCGCGAAGAGGGCCGCCTCGTTCACGAGATTCATGAGGTCCGCGCCGGAGAAGCCGGGCGTGCCGCGCGCGATGAGCGCGGGCTTCACGTCCTCCGCGAGCGGGACGCGCCGCATGTGGACGCGCAGGATCTGCTCGCGCCCACGCACGTCGGGGAGCGGCACGACGACCTGCCGGTCGAAGCGGCCCGGGCGCAGCAGCGCGGGATCGAGCACGTCGGGACGATTGGTCGCGGCGATGACGATGATGCCCTCGTTGCCCTCGAAGCCGTCCATCTCGACGAGCAGCTGGTTCAGGGTCTGCTCGCGCTCGTCGTGACCGCCGCCGAGGCCCGCTCCGCGATGGCGACCCACCGCATCGATCTCGTCGATGAAGATGATGCAGGGCGCGTGCTTCTTCGCCTGCTCGAACATGTCGCGCACGCGCGAGGCGCCGACGCCGACGAACATCTCGACGAAGTCCGAGCCCGAGATGGTGAAGAAGGGCACCTTCGCCTCGCCCGCAATGGCCCGCGCGAGCAGCGTCTTGCCGGCGCCGGGCGAGCCCACCATCAGCACGCCTTTCGGGATCTTGCCGCCGAGCTTCTGGAACTTCCCAGGGTCCTTCAGGAAGTCCACGATCTCCGCGACTTCCTGCTTCGCCTCGTCCACACCCGCCACATCGGCGAACGTGACATTCACCTGATCCTCGCCGAGCAGGCGCGCGCGGCTCTTGCCGAAGGACATGGCGCCGCGCCCCCCGGAGGCGCCCTGCATCTGCCTCATGATGTAGATGAACACGATGATGAGCAGCAGCGGCCCTGCGAGGTTCAGCAGGAGCTGTACGAGGAATCCCGGCTGCTTGGGCGGCTTGCCCTCGATCGCGACGTTCGCCTTCTCGAGGTCGCCGATGAGGACGGTGTAGTCCGTCTCGGGGTTGTAGACCTTGAACTCGGTCTTGTCCTTGAGCTCGCCGTAAAGCATGTCGCCCTGGAAGACGACCGACTCCACGCGGTTCGACTTCACATCATCGAGGAACGTCGAGTACTTGATCTCCTCCGTCTGGCCGACGGAGGGCATGTAGCGGCTGAACACCGCCAGCAGCACCATGACGATGACGACCCACAGGATGATGTTTTTCGTCAAATCATTCAACGGGGGACCTCTCACCTCACGCTACACCAACAGGCGGTGCTTCGCCAGCAAGTAAATCTCCGGGCTGCGGGCCCGGGAAGCGCCCGGCTTGAGCAGCTTCACCTTCGCAAACCGCTTGCGCGCCGTGCCCACGAATTCCTGGAAGCCGGAGCCCTGGAAGACCTTGATCAGGGCGCTTCCCTGAGGCTTCAAGACTCGACCGGCGAGTTCCAGCGCCAGCTCGGCCAGGTGCATCGAGCGGGGGTGGTCCACCGCGTCGATACCGCTCAGGTTCGGCGCCATATCCGAGAGGATCACGTCGGCCCCGGCCTCCGGCAGCTGGGCGAGGACCGCGGCGACCACCTCCTCGGCGCGGAAGTCCCCCTGGACGAACTGCACCCCCGGGAGCGGCTCCATGGGCAGCAGGTCCGTGGCGATGACCCGCCCGGCCCGGCCCACCCGCCGCCGCGCATACTGGCTCCACGCCCCCGGGGAGGCGCCGAGGTCGATGCAGACCTGCCCCGGCGCGAGCAGCCTCTCCCGCGTGTCGATTTCCTGGAGCTTGAAGATCGCCCGGGAACGCCAGCCCTCGGCTTTGGCGCGCCGCACAAATGGGTCCGCCGCATGCTCCCGCAGCCACTCCGAGGACTTCACGCGGCGCTCACCCGTACCGGACGGTGACGATCTCGTAGGAGCGCATGCCGCCGGGTGTCTCGACATCGACGACGTCGCCCTGCGACTTGCCGACCAGGGCCCGCGCGATCGGAGAGGTGATCGAGATACGGCCGGCGCGGATGTCCGCCTCGTCCTCCCCGGCGATCTGATAAACGACCCTGACGCCCTCTTCCTGCTCCTCGAGCTCGACGATGACGCCGAACACGACACGGCCCGTGTTGGGCAGCGTGCTCGGATCGATGATCTCGGCGTTGGCGAGCTTCCCCTCGATCTCGCTGATGCGCCGCTCGATGAAGCCCTGCTGCTCGCGCGCCGCGTGGTACTCGGCGTTCTCCGAGAGATCGCCGTGTCCGCGAGCCTCGGCGATTGCCCTGATGATGCTCGGGCGCGCCTCGCTCTTCAGACGCTTGAGCTCCGCGCGCAGCGCCTCCGCTCCGCGCAACGTCATGGGTGTTCGCTTCATGCGCGCCGCGCCTCTTCGTGCAAATCGCGGAGCCGGTTGACCGCCACCTCATCGAGGTGATCGAGCGCCTCGCACGTCGCGAGCGCGGCGGCCAGGGTAGTGTAGTACGTGACGCGCCGATGCACCGCTTCGCGGCGGATCGAGTTCGACTCCCGTATCGCCTGCTTGCCCTCGGTCGTGTTCACGATGAGATCGATCTCGTCGTTCTTGATCATGTCCACGATGTGCGGCCGGCCCTCGCGGACCTTGTTGGCGCGGCGGCAGGCGATGCCCGCTTCCTGCAGCACGCGCGCCGTGCCGGTCGTCGCGACGATCTCGAAGCCGCGCTCGATGAGCTTGCGGGCGAGGTCGACCGCACCGGCCTTGTCGCGCTCGCGCACGCTGATGAGGCACACACCCTTGCGCGGCAGCGTCACGCCCGAGGCGGCCTGCGCCTTGGCGTACGCCTCGCCGAACGTCCGGCCGGTGCCCATCACCTCGCCGGTGGACTTCATCTCCGGGCCGAGGATAGGGTCCGCCTCCGGGAACTTGACGAACGGGAATACCGCCTCCTTCACGGCGCAGTAGGACGGCACCATCTCGCGGGTGGCGCCGAGCTCCGCGAGCTTGCGTCCCGTCATGACGCGCGCGGCAATCTTCGCGAGGGGCACGCCCGTCGCCTTGGAGACGAACGGCACCGTGCGGGAGGCTCGAGGATTGACCTCGAGGATGTGGACCACTCCGTTCTGGATCGCGAACTGCACGTTCATGAGCCCGATCACATCGAGCGCTTTCGCGAGCTTGCGCGTCTCGGCGCGCAGCTCCTCCTGGGTGTGAGCCGGCAAGCTGTACGGCGGCAGCGAGCAGCCCGAATCCCCCGAGTGCACTCCGGCCTGCTCGACGTGCTCCATGATGCCGCCGATCAGCACGCTCTCGCCGTCGCACACGGCGTCCACGTCCACCTCGATCGCCACGTCGAGAAAGCGGTCGAGCAGCACGGGGCTGTCGTTCGAGACACGCATGGCGTCGGCCATGTACGCGCGCAGATCCTCCTCCGAGAACACAACCTCCATCGCGCGGCCGCCGAGCACGTAGGAGGGGCGCACGACCAGAGGATAGCCCACCTCGCGCGCGAGCCGCACCGCCTGCTCCTCCTCCCGCGCGCTCGCGTTGGCCGGCTGTTTCAACCCGAGCTCGCGCACGAGGAGCTGGAAGCGCTCGCGATCCTCCGCAACGTCGATGGACTCCGGGCTCGTGCCGATGATCGGCGCGCCCGCCTCCTCCAGGGCACGGGACAGCTTGAGCGGCGTCTGCCCGCCGAACTGCACGATCACGCCCTCGGGCTTCTCCTTGGCGAGGATCTCCAGCACGTCCTCGAGCGTCAGGGGCTCGAAGTAAAGCCGGTCGGAGGTGTCGTAATCGGTCGAGACCGTCTCGGGATTGCAATTGACCATGATGGTCTCGAAGCCGTCCTCGCGCAGCGCGAGCGCCGCGTGCACGCAGCAGTAGTCGAACTCGATGCCCTGCCCGATGCGGTTCGGACCGCCCCCGAGGATCATGATCTTGCGCCGATCGGTCGGGCTCGCCTCGCATTCCTCCTCGTAGGTCGAGTAGAGATAGGCGGTCGAGGTCGCGAACTCCGCCGCGCAGGTATCGACACGCTTGAATACCGGAGCGATCCCGAGCTCGCGACGGCGCTGGCGGATGGCCTTCTCGACGACGCCGACGAGCGCCGCGAGGCGGCTGTCGGAGAACCCCTTGCGCTTGAGCGCGCGCAGCCGCTCGGCCTGCAGCCCGCTCATGCCGCGCTCGCGCGTGACGGCCTCCTCGCGCACCAGGTCCTCGATCTGCGCGAGGAACCACGGGTCGATGCGCGTGAGCTCGGCGATGCGCTCGAGCGGCCAGCCTGCGCGGAACGCATCGGCCGTGTAGAGCAAGCGGTTCGGCCCGGGGGCGCGCAACTCGTAGTGCAGCTGGCCGGCCGCCTCGTCCGAGAGCGGAAGACTCACCTGCTCGCCGAGCCCGTCGAGTCCCGTCTCGAGCCCGCGCAGCGCCTTCTGCAGCGACTCCTGGAAGGTCCGGCCGATCGCCATGACCTCGCCCACGGATTTCATCTGCGTCGTGAGCCGGTCGTTCGCGTCCCGAAACTTCTCGAACGTGAAGCGCGGAATCTTGGTGACGACGTAGTCGATCGAGGGCTCGAAGGATGCGGGTGTGCGGCCTCCGGTGATGTCGTTCTTGAGCTCATCGAGGGTGTAGCCCACAGCGAGCTTCGCCGCGACTTTCGCGATGGGAAATCCGGTCGCCTTGGAGGCGAGCGCCGAGGAGCGCGACACGCGCGGGTTCATCTCGATGACGAGCAGCCGGCCGTCCTCCGGATTCACGGCGAACTGGACGTTCGAGCCGCCGGTGTCGACGCCGATCTTGCGCAGCACCGCGATCGAGGCGTCGCGCATGCGCTGGTATTCCTTGTCCGTGAGCGTCTGCGCCGGAGCGACGGTGATCGAGTCCCCGGTATGCACTCCCATCGGGTCGAGGTTCTCGATCGAGCAGACGATGATGCAGTTGTCCTTGCGGTCGCGGACGACCTCCATCTCGAACTCTTTCCAGCCGAGGACCGACTCCTCGAGCAGGATCTCGCTCGTCGGGGAGGCATCGAGCCCGCGCGCCGCCATCACCTCGAACTCCTCGCGGTTGTAGGCGATGCCGCCCCCGGTGCCCCCCAGCGTGAAGGACGGGCGGATGACGACGGGGTAGCCGATGTCTCCGGCGGCGCCGAGCGCATCCTCGAGGCTGCGGGCGATGCGCGATCGCGGCACCTCGAGACCGATCTCGCGCATGGCGTTGCGGAACAGCTCGCGGTCCTCGGCCATGTCGATCGCGGCGCGGGACGCGGCGATGAGCTCGACGCCGTGCTTCTCGAGCACGCCCTCCCGCACCAGATCGAGCGCCGTGTTGAGCGCAGTCTGCCCTCCCATGGTCGGCAGCAGCGCATCGGGCTGTTCCTTCTCGATGATCCGCGCGACCGTGCGCCAGTTGACCGGCTCGATGTAGATGGCGTCCGCCATCTCGGGGTCCGTCATGATCGTCGCCGGATTCGAGTTGACCAGCACGACCCGGTAGCCCTCCTCCTTCAGCGCCTTGCACGCCTGCGCGCCGGAGTAGTCGAACTCGCACGCCTGGCCGATGACGATCGGGCCCGCGCCGATGATCAGGATGCTCTCTATGTCGGTTCTCTTCATGGGCTGCGCACTCAGCGCTCGGCCTGGCGCAGCTGATTCTGAAGCCTTCTCAGCATCAGCTGGTTGAACCGCTCGAAAAGGGGCCGCATGTCGTGCGGTCCGGGACTCGCCTCCGGATGGCCCTGAAACCCGAAAGCCGCGCGGTCCGTGAACGCGAGCCCCTGCAGAGAGCCGTCGAACAGCGAGCGGTGCGTCGGCTTGACTTGCGCGGGCAGCGTCGTCTCGTCCACCGCGAAGCCGTGATTCTGGCTCGTGATGAGCACGCGCCCCGTCTCGAGCTCGGCGACCGGATGGTTCGCGCCGTGATGGCCGAATTTCATCTTCACCGTGCGCCCGCCGGCCGCAAGGCCGAGGATCTGCAGCCCGAGGCAGATGCCGAAGATCGGCAGGTCCGTCGCGAGCAGCTCGCGCGCCGCCTCGATCGCGTAGTCGCAGGGCTCGGGATCGCCCGGCCCGTTCGAGAGGAACACGCCGTCCGGGCCGAGCTGCAGAGCATCGCGTGCGCTCGTCTGCGCCGGCACGACGGTGACCCGGCAGCCCTGATCGGAGAGCATGCGCAGAATGTTGCGCTTGATCCCGAAATCGTAGGCGACGACATGCAGGCGCTGGTGCGCGCGGATGGTCGGCCGCTGCGCATCCTGCCAGATGCCCCCCTCGTTCCATTGATAGGCACGCTTCACCGAGACCACCTTCGCGAGGTCCATGCCCTTCAAGCCCGGAAACATGCGCGCGGCCTTCAGAGCCGCCGCCTCATCCGCACGGTCGCCCGTCATGATGCAGCCGGCCTGAGCGCCGCGCTCCCGCAGGATGCGCGTGAGCTTGCGCGTGTCGATGCCCGCGATCGCAACCAGCCGGCCGCGCTCGAGGAACTCGCTCAAGGTCTCGGTGCTGCGCCAGCTGCTCGCGAGCGGCGGCAGATCGCGAATGATGAGACCGGCGGCATAGATCTGGCCGGCTTCGAGGTCCTCCGGCGTGCAGCCGGTGTTGCCGATGTGCGGGTAAGTGAGAGTGACGATCTGCCGCGCGTAGGAGGGGTCGGTGAGGATCTCCTGATAGCCGGTGAGCGCGGTATTGAAAACGACTTCGCCGGTGGTGTTGCCCTTGGCTCCGATTGACTGGCCCCGAAAGATCGTTCCATCCGCCAGCGCCAGCACCGCCGGTCCATTCACCCGTTTGTTCCCCTTCGCGTCCGCAACGCGGACCCAGCTTGAAAGTATCGGTTGACGATAGTGGTGGTGCGTCCGAGCGCCATCAAGCGCGTACCGCAGATGTACAAAGCGGGAGGAGTTCGACAGCCGAACATCCTCCCGCCTTGTATGGACTAACCCTTGCGGATTACGGCTCGAAATTCTACGGGGCGACCGGGAGACTGTCGAGCGAAAAACTGTGCGTTCGTGCCCGGACGAGGCCCGTACGCCAAGTCATTGTTTCGACAGCAGGTCGCGCATGGAATAGCGCCCGGGCGGCCGGCGGGCAAGCCAGACCGCGGCATCGAGCGCGCCGCGCGCAAACACGGCCCGGTCCGTGGCGCGGTGAGTGAGGATCAGCTGCTCCCCGGCACCCGCGAAGACGACCGTATGATCGCCGACGACATCGCCGCCCCGGACCACGGCAAAGCCGATCTCGCCCTCCTGGCGGGGGCCGGCGCCGGCGCGGCTGCGCACCCCCACCTGATCGAGCTGCTGGCCGCGCGCCTCGGCGACCGCCTGCCCAAGCGCGAGCGCGGTGCCCGAGGGGGCGTCCTTCTTGTGGCGGTGATGCGCCTCGAGGATCTCCACGTCGAATTGCAGGGGGAGCGTCCGTGCGCACTGCCGCGCCATCTCCGCGAGCAGGGCGACGCTGACACTCATGTTCGCGGAGACGAGGAGCGGGATGTGGCGGGCGGCACGGTCGAGCTCGTGGTGCAGGTCCTGCGCAAGTCCGGTCGTGCCGATGAGGAGGGGTTTGCCCGCGGCGACGCATGCGGCGAGGTTCGCCGCTGTCGCCGATGGGTGGGAGAAGTCGAGCACGGCCTCGCACTCCGCGAGCGCAGCCGAGAGATCGGCGGCAATGCGCGCGCCGAGCACGCCGACGCCTGCGATCTCTCCCACATCCCGTCCGATGTGCGCGCTCTCGGACGACTCGATGCCGCCGATCACGCGCACGTCCGAGCGCTCGCGCGCCGCGCGCGCCAGGGCCTGGCCCATTCGGCCGGCCGCCCCGACGATCAGCACACGCAGCGCGTGCACGTGCGCGCTCGATGCCGTCCGCGCGGTCACGCCTTGCCGCCCGAGAAGAAGCGCCTGACGCCTTCGAGGAAGCCCTTCTGCCTCGGCGTGTGGCGATGCGCGTGCCCGTCGCCCTGGAGGGATTCCTCGAGCTTGCGGATGAGCTCGCGCTGGTCGGCGGAGAGATTCACCGGGGTCTCGATGACGACCCGGCAGAACAAATCGCCCCGCGCGCCGCCGCGCACGGGCTTCACACCCTTGTCCCGAAGCCGAAAGACGCGGCCGGACTGCGTCTCCGGCGGAACCTTGATGGTCACCTCGCCATCGAGGGTCGGCACGGCGAGCGTGCCCCCCAGGGCAGCCGTCCCGAAGCTGATCGGCACCTCGCAGGTGAGGTGCTCGCCGTCGCGCTCGAAGATCGG
>JASHTA010000455.1 GCA_030040795.1 Gammaproteobacteria bacterium
CCGAGCGCGCAAGCCGGGACGCGCGTATCATCTTTGGGCACTGGTCCGCGCTCGGCTACGTGAACGCCCACGGTGTGATCGGGCTCGACACGGGATGCGTGTGGGGAGGCGCTCTCACGGCAATGAGCCTCGACGCCGAGGAGACACCTGTGAGCCTGCCTTGCGCCGGCTACACGGCGCCGGATGCGTCCTGAGGCGACTTCGGCCAGCCAGCGTCGCCGAAGCCAGTAGTGACAACATCCGCGCCGTCCATGCCAGACTCACCGCCAGACTCGCCCACTCCGATATCGCCGAGGCCGGGACTCCGGCCCCTCGATTTTCGCCGCTGGATCGACGAGAACCGTCATCTGCTGAAGCCGCCCGTCGGCAACAAGCGCATCTGGCGCGACAGTGAGCTCATCATCCAGGTCGTCGGCGGACCCAACTCGCGCAAGGATTTTCACGTCGATCCCGGCGAGGAATTCTTCTATCAGATCGAGGGCGACATGCTCCTCAAGACGGTGCAGCAGGGAGCGATCGTCGACGTGCCCATCCGCCAGGGCGAGATTCTGCTGATCCCGCCGCGCATGCCGCACTCGCCGCAGCGCTTTGGCAACACGGTCGGCCTCGTCATAGAGCGCGACCGGCGCCCCGGAGAGCAGGACGGCTTGCAGTGGTACTGCGAGCGCTGCGGCCACCTCCTTTACGAGGAATTCTTCGCGCTCACGGACATCGAGACTCAGTTTCCGCCCGTGTTCGAGCGTTTCTTCGGCAGCCGCGAACGGCGTACGTGCACGCGATGCGGAACGGTGATGGAGCGGACCGGTTGAAGGCGCGCGTTCGGGTGGGCCGTGCCGAGGTGCAGGTCGATCTCGACCGCCCCATCAATCTCGCGATCGAGGTGCAGTTCACGGGGACCGAGCCGCGGCACTTCGGCGCGCCCCGCGCCAGCGTGCGCGCGCTCTCCGTCCCTGGCTTCTCGGGTAGCGTCGCCTCCGGCGCGAGTTGCAACTGCAGCACTGTTACGCTCACTCCTCACTGCAACGGCACTCACACCGAGTGCGCGGGCCATCTCACGACACAGCCCCTCGACGCCTTTCGGGTAGTCCCGACAGGCTGGCTGCCCGCAGTGCTCCTCACCGTCGCGCCGGAGCGCTCGCGCGACACGGGCGAGACCAGCGACCCGCCGCCCCGGCCGGATGACCGGCTCATCACCCGTCGGCTGCTCACGGCAGCTTGGCCGGCTCGCTCCACTCCGGCTCGCGCGCTCGTCCTTCGGACGCTCCCCAATGGCCCGGACAAGCGCCAGCACGACTACACGGGCGAGATCGCACCCTACTTCTCCCGCGAGGCTGCGCAATGGCTCGTCGAGAGCGGCATCGAGCACCTGGTGGTCGATCTGCCCTCGATCGACCGGATAGAGGATGAGGGACGCTTGGCCGCGCACCGCGTATTCTTTGGCCTGCCGCCCGGAGCGCGCGACCTGCCGCTCGCGCAGCGCTCGCATTGCACGATCACGGAGCTCGCCTACGTGCCGGACTCCGCCGTTGACGATGCCTACCTCCTCGCGTTGCAGGTGCCGGCTCTCGGAGGAGACGCCGTACCCAGCAGGCCCCTGCTCTATGCGCTGGAGAGATTCGAGCCATGAGATCCGAGCCGTGAGATCCGACCCATGAGGTTCGCGCCATGAGATCCGAGATGCTCGATTACGCGCGGCATCACGATGCGACCGATTCGCTGCGCGAGTTTGGCCGGCAATTCACGCTGCCCCACAGCCTCGGAGGCGCTCCGCTCGTTTACCTCTGCGGCCATTCGCTCGGCCCGATGCCGCGCGCCGCGCGCGACGTTGTCGCCCAAGAGCTGGATGACTGGGGCCGGCTCGCGGTTCTAGGCCACGAAGGCGCGCGCCGTCCATGGATCCCCTATCACGAGCAGCTGCGCTCGGGCCTCGAGCATCTCACCGGAGCGCGGAAGGGCGAGGTCGTCGCGATGAACTCGCTCACGGTCAATCTGCACCTGATGCTCGCGAGCTTCTATCGGCCGGCGGGCAAGCGGACCAAGATCTTGATCGAGGCGGGCGCCTTCCCCTCCGACCGGCACGCCGTCGCCTCGCAGATCGCTTGGCACGGTCTCGACCCGCGCTCGGAGCTGATCGAGCTCGCACCGAAGGCCGGTAGCCGCCTCATCGCAGAATCGGACATCGAGGAGCTCTTGAGCGCGCGCGGAGAGGAGATCGCCGTCGTGCTATGGCCCGGCGTGCAGTACCTGAGCGGCCAAGCGTTCGACCTCGCCGCCATCGCGCGCGCCGCGCACCGTACGGGATGCATCGCCGGGTTCGATCTCGCGCACGCCATTGGCAACTTGCCGCTCGCGCTTCACGAGGCGGACGCGGACTTCGCGGTGTGGTGCAGCTACAAATATTTGAACGGCGGCCCGGGCGCCATCGGCGGCTGCTTCGTTCACGAGCGGCATGGCGCTGCCTCCGGTCCGCTGCGCCTCGCCGGCTGGTGGGGACACGATCCCGCCACGCGTTTCGAGATGGGCCCGGAGTTCTGGGCGGCTCAAGGCGCCGACGGCTGGCAGGTGAGCAACCCGCCGATTCTCTCGAGCGCGCCCCTCGTCGCCTCCCTCGAGATCTTCAGCGCAGCCGGCATCGAGCGGCTGCGAGCGAAGTCTGTCGCGCTGGCCGGCTTTCTCGAACGGCTGCTCGAGCCGCTGCCCGTGACGCTCGTGACCCCGCGCGATCCCGCTGCGCGCGGCTGTCAGTTGTCGATCCGGATCGGGGATACGCCCGGACGAGGCCGGCGAATCTTCAATGTCCTGGAGCTGCACGGCATCGTGTGCGACTGGCGCGAGCCCGACATCATCCGCGTCGCGCCGGCGCCGCTCTACAATCGATTCGAGGATGTTTTGCATTTCGCGGAGCGGCTTGGGCAGGCGCTTCACTCCGTACCGTGACGCAACGCTCCCCGATGCGCGGCCCCTCATGCTCCACTCCGTGATGCGTCGCTCCCCGATACGCCACCCCCCAATCGACGGTCCCTGATGCGCGCGCAGCCCGTCAACATCGTCGGCGCCGGTCTTGCGGGTCCCCTCCTCGCCGTGCTGCTCGCCCGCCGCGGCTTCGAGGTCACCGTGTACGAGCGCCGCAGCGACCCCCGGGCCTCCACCAGCGAGGCGGGGCGCTCCATCAATCTCGCGCTGGCCGCGCGCGGCATTCGTGCGTTGGAGCACGCCGGCCTCATGGATCGTGTGCGGCCGCTGATGATTCCCATGCGCGGCCGGATGGTCCATGAGCTCGGGGGGTCGCCCGCTCTGTTGCCGTACGGCCAGCGACCGGACGAGGTCATCTACTCGATCGGGCGCGGTGCGCTCAATCGCCTGCTCGTCGAGGAGGCGGCGCGTCATCGCGGCGTGGCCTTCCGCTTTGGGCACGGTTTTGCCGGGATGGACAGTTTCGCCACGATGGGCAATCTCGCAAGCCTGCGCAGCCTCGCTGGAGAGCACGATGCCTCGCAAGCGCAGGCCGCCCCAGTGATCGGCGCCGACGGCGCCGGATCCACCGTGCGAGCCAGCTTGGTCGAGCGCGGTCTCATCCGCGCGCGGGAGGACTTCCTCGATCACGACTACAAGGAGCTGTCGATCCCGCCGCTGTCGTCCCCGCAGCCGTCGACTCTGCCAGCGGCGGGACGCCACGCTCCGGAGCGCAAGGCGCTGCATGCTCTGGAGCACAAAGCGCTGCACGCGCTGGAGCGCGAGGCGCTGCACATCTGGCCGCGTCGCGGCTTCATGCTGATTGCGCTGCCCAACACGGATGGCAGCTTCACCGCGACGCTGTTCCTACCGCGCGAGGGACCCCGAAGCTTCGCCTCGCTGCAGACGGAACGGGACGTTCAGGACTTCTTCACCAGCGAGTTTCCCGATGCCGTGCCGCTCATTCCGGATCTGCCGCGACAATTCCACGAGCATCCACAGGGCCGGCTCGGCACCGTCCACGCCGAGCCATGGCACGCGTACGTTGCGCCATGGCGCGCGCACGCTGCGCCACAGCACGCGGGCGGCCAGGTACTGCTGCTCGGCGATGCCGCGCACGCGATCGTTCCGTTCCACGGCCAGGGCATGAACGCCGCGTTTGAGGACTGCCTCGCGCTCGATGCACTGCTCGACCGGCACGAGAGCTGGGAATCGCTGTTTGCGGCGTTCGAGGCCGAGCGCCGTCCGAGCGCCGAGGCCATCGCGCAGATGGCGATCGAGAACTACGGCGAGATGCGCGAAAGCGTGCTCGACCCGCGATTCCTGCGGCAGAAGGCCTGGGCGCTCGAGCTGGAGCGGCGCTTTCCAGACCGATTCATCCCACGCTACGCGATGGTGATGTTCCATCCCGAGATCTCCTACGCCGAGGCGCTGCGCCGTGGCGCCGTTCAGCAGGAAATCCTCGACAGACTCGATGAGCGGGCGCGGACCGCCTGCACGGCCGGCGCTGTGTCAGCGACGGGAGCGCTCGATCTGGAGCTCGCTCGCAGATTGATCCTGGAGCGGCTCTGAGCACCGTCGTCGCGCACTGGCGCCGCGCTTTACAGTGCCCCGCACGCGCCATAACATGGCAGCGCTCGGTCGGAGCATCCACGTCCGCGGAAAGGGCTGCGCCCACGACACGACGACCTGACTCGTCAAGGTCCGTGCAACCCCTTTGCTGCCTGAGCGGACGCAGGCACACGAAAGGGGTATGCCATGACCGATCGTTACGGTGCGTTTCGCCTCAATTTCGAACAGCAGCAGAAGCGCGCAAAGGAACTGCTGAAAGCCGCGCGCTCCGGCGACCCTGCGGCGGTCGCGCGCTTCAAAGGCACCTCACCAAAGCTCGCTGAGGCACAATTTCTCATCGCCCGCGAGCTGCGGTTCGAGAGCTGGGCGGCACTCAAGCAGCACATCGCCGCAATGAGGCGGGAGCGCGAGGCGATGAACGCTTCCGCGCTCGACAGCGATCTTCGAACATTGCATATCCGCTGCGGGAGCGATCTGCGGGTGCCGTTGCAAGAAGCTGGCTTCTGCGGCGATTTCTATGAGCACAGCTATCCCTATCTGATCGGCCCCGTGCGTGATGGGACGGATTGCCTCCGGCAACGTGCGCGCTTTCTCGTTGACACGTATGGCGATTCGCGCGACCCGCCATTGACATACGAACCCGTGCTGCGCGCGCTCGAGTGTGACGAGCGCACGTTGCGCGATTCGGCAGACTATGAGCGCGTCGTAATCTGGTCCGAAGGCGACTGCTACGACCAGCTGGTCCTGATCCGATTGCTCGGACACTACGCGACGCATCGGCGCCCGCCGCGGCTCGAGCTCGTCAACCAGAGTGACTTCCCGGGCTCGGTGCGCTTCATTGGGATGGGTCAGTTACCGCCGGAGGCGTTGCGGCTGCTGTGGAGGACTCGCGGAGTGGCTGGCCCGGCGCAATTGGAACTTGGCCTCGATGCATGGCGCGCGTTGGTCAACCCCGATCCGCGTGCGCTCGCGGCGATCATGCGTAGCGATACTCCGGCCCTGCCGCTGCTCGCCGGTGCTCTGCATCGCCACCTGCGCGAACTGCCCTCTGTCGTCAACGGCCTCTCTTTCACCGAGGAAATGGCGCTGGCGCTGCTGGCGGAGCGCTCCGAGAATCTCATGTGGATGTTCAGCAGGATGAACCACTTCATCGATCCGCTCCCCGGCCAGGGCGATCTTCAGATGCGTGACCGAGTCCTCGGGATGGAAGGCGCGAGCGCACCCGTATTCATTCGGTCTCCGGGCGTGGATCGCGAAGGGAACGCTCGCCCGCCGTGGACAGACGTCCTGGCAATCACCGAACTCGGCCGAGCGGTGCTGCGCGGGGACGTGGACTTCAGATCCCTCAATCCTCCGTCGCGCTGGGTTGGTGGTGTAGAGATCGCGGTGCACAGCGTAGATTGGCGCTGGAACGAGCACCTCCGATCCTGCTGGAAGCGGCCGTAATCTGACTTTGTGAGTCATTAGAGGACGTCGTGTCGCGACGTCCACGAGCGCAA
>JASHTA010000456.1 GCA_030040795.1 Gammaproteobacteria bacterium
GAGCGTACTGATACTCACGGGCTCGAAGCCGAGCGCATCTAACAGTATTTCGGAATCCTTGTCCAATGGCGGAGCTGGGCGAGGCCGGGCGGACCCGGGAGCGGGAGCTCCGGCAAGCTCTTGATCTGAAAAAGAAATACCAAGGTCGACGAGGGCGTCCGAGGCGCTCTCGATAAGACGGGCTCCCTGCCGCAGCAGCTGGTGGCAGCCGCCGGAGAGGGGGCTGCGGATCGATCCCGGCACGGCGAAGACCGGCCGGCCATGCCGCATCGCGCAACGCGCGGCAGTGAGTGAGCCGCTGCCGCGGGCCGCCTCGACCACCAGCGTGGCGAGCGCGAGTCCGCTCAGGATGCGGTTGCGCTGCGGGAAGTGCTCGCGCCGTGGCGGGGCGCCCGGCGGGAAGTGCGAGACGAGCGCGCCGCGCTCGCAAATCCGCCTGGCGAGCTCCAAGTGTTCACGGGGATACAGCCGATCGAGCCCATACGCACAGACGGCGAGCGTTACTCCGCCGGCCGCGAGCGCGCCTTCGTGGCTCGCCCCGTCGATGCCCACGGCAAGGCCGCTCGTCACGGCGATCCCAGCGCGCGCGAACGCCGCGGCGAGCTCGCGAGCCGTCGCAAGGCCTGCGGCGGTTGCGCCCCGCGCACCGACCATCGCGATCTGGCGGGCGGCGAGCACGCTCGGGTTGCCGAGGACATAGAGCACGGGCGGCGCACCGGCCGTCCCGGCGAGAAGCGGGGGATACAGCTCCGAGGTACACGGGACGAGCGTGGCGCCGCTACGGTCGAGCCAGGCGAGGTCCGAGTCGATCAGCGCTTGGTGCGTTGCGAACGGGCTGTGGGCGGCGAGGGCTTCGAGGCTGCCGGCGCACGCTGCTGCGGCGCGTACCTGCGGGACCGTGAGGCCCCGAGCACGCGCGAGCACCGCACACACCCGCCGCTCGTCCATTCAGCGAGCATAGCGGGCCCGCCGGCCGAAGGGCCGAGCCTCGCGGCATTCCTCAAGGATTGTGCACGATATCCGCGACCTGCATCGTCTCGGACGCCCCGACGACGAGCGCATAGCTCATGTCGTCGTAGGCTTTGAACACGAGCAGCGTTCCCGCGCGCTCATTCGGCAGCTTCACGTGAGGCGCAAAGGTATCGGGAGTGCCCCACTTGTCGAACGCGTCCGCGCCGCGGTCCGCGACGACTTCGCCTGCCTGATCCACTGCGAGAACGGTCCCGGGCTTCACGCCTTGGCTCGTGCCGCGGTTGATCACGACGATGTCGAATTGCCCGATGGCGTGCACGTCGTCGATGACGGAGATGATGTGTCCCGTGACGGGGACCGAGGGCGCCTGCGGCTCGAAGGTGAGGGGATTGCCGCCGTCATCGGGAACGAGGACGTCGCCCCGGAGCGTCTCGCGCTCCGAATCGATCAGTGAAACCTTTGCGGGATCGCCCGCGCGCACGACCACGGCCGTCGCGGTGTAGAGGCCCTGGTAGCCGAGGAGCCGGCCGCTATCCGGGTCGTACAGTTTCTCGCCGACGTGCATGACGAGGAAGCGCGAGCCCGCCGCCGCCCCCAGTCCGCGGATATACGCGTCCTCGCCCTCACCGACGACCTGGTGCTCGTCGGGAAATGCGAGCACGTGCGGCGCGTGGTCGACCTCTGTCACTGACAGGATCGAGGGGCGCGACAGGAACGCCGCGATGTCGGAAGCCGGAATCGTCGGAATGGAGCCCTCGAGAGGCGTGCTGCGCAGCTGCGGCTCGAGCCGCGTGACACCGTAGAGCTCGGGCTCGGGAGTGCCAGACTCGCCGGAAGCACCGGCGCCCGCAGCGCCGTTGCGCTCCACGTAGATATGGGGCCGGCCGTCAGAGCCGTAGGCCAGCACGAGCACGTCCCCGGGGTAGATGCGATGGGGGTTGTGGATCTGGGGATTGTCGTACCAGATCTCGGGCCACTGCCAGGGGTCGCGCAGGAACATGGACGAGATGCCCCAGAGCGTGTCGCCGCGCTTGACGGTGTATCGCATGGGAGCGCTGGGATTCACGGCGTCCTGGGTCAAGGGCGCCTGAGCCGGCGCCGAGGCGGCTGCTTCGGAGGCCGCGGCCGCGGAAGCGGTGCTCGCGGGAGCCGTGCTCGTGGTCGCCGTGGAGGCGGAGGACGCGGAGGCCCCGGCCACGCTTGCCGGCGCGGAGGCATTGTCCGTCCGAACGGCAGAGCGTGTGGACGAGCAGCCCGCGACAACGAGCCACAAGCCGGCGAGACCGGATGCGAGGCCGACCTTGAGCTTTCGATTGAAGACCATCCCCCCTCCTGACATATCGGATGAGGCGGCAACAGCGCTGTTATAATCGGGCTCGCCGCCCGGCACACGACGGAATGTCGAGTTTGTGCGGTGGGTCACGACGGGCGAAGGGGCTGCCGCCGAGGCCGAATTTCCCTACCCCGCTCAGACCATTAGCCGGCGCGGGCGATCCGGCGTATCGGCGGTCAAGCGTATCCACTGTCAGGCGTGTCCACTGTCAGAGTAAGGCGATGGCTCTTCTTCCCATCCTCGAGTATCCCGATCCGCGCTTGCGCGAGAGGGCGCTGCCCGTCACGCAGTTCGACGAGGCGCTCGGCCAGCTGATCGACGATATGTTACAGACCATGTACGCCGCGCCCGGCATCGGCCTCGCGGCCACCCAGGTCAATGTGCGCCGCCGGGTGCTCGTGATGGATGTCTCCGAGGAGCGGAACGAGCCGCTCGTCTTCATCAACCCCGAGATCGTGAGCCGCGAGGGCGTGGCCAAGACCGAGGAGGGCTGCCTCTCGGTTCCGGGCATCTTCGATGAGGTGGAGCGCGCGGCCAGGGTGCGCGTGCAGGCGCAGGATCGCACGGGGCAGGTCTTCCAGCGCGACCTCGACGGTGCGATCGCCGTGTGCTTGCAGCACGAGATGGACCATCTCGAAGGCAAGCTGTTCGTCGATTATCTCTCGGACCTCAAGCGGGAGCGCATTCGCAAGAAGCTCGAGAAGGAGCGCAAGGACAAAGCGAGCCGCCGCCGCGATCC
>JASHTA010000457.1 GCA_030040795.1 Gammaproteobacteria bacterium
GAGCGCGGAGATGCCAAGGTTCTCGAAACCATGCTCACGTGCGGCTTCGACCCGGGCGTGAAGGACAAGGATGGCGTGACGCCGTTGCATCGAGCCGCGATGCTCGGTCACGCTGACGCCGTGCGTGTGCTTCTTGCGCACCGCGCGCCGGTCAATGCCCTCGATGGCATGTTCGGAGCGACGCCTCTGGTGTGGGCGGCCCAGGGATGGGCTCACGCTCCTCCTGCTGGCCGGGATTATCTCAGCGTGGCGCGGCAGCTCATCGCAGCAGGCTCCGCCCTCGAATGGAATCCCCCGGCGAAGGCACCTGACCCTGAGCGCACGCAGGAGCAGCTGATCGAGCTATGCCGGGCCGCGTCTGTTTCTGATTCCTAGCGTCGCTCGGCCCTGCGTGTACCATGAGGCAATCGCGCGCGACATCACCGTGCGATGAAGGGCGTGCAAGACTTCATGCATAACCCGCCTCCCATAGTCATCGAGCGCTATGATTCAACGTGGCCGGCAAAATTCGCGGCCGAAAAAGTGGCGCTCGCGGCCGTTCTGATCCCGTGGCTGGTCGGACCGATCGAGCACGTCGGCAGCACCGCCGTTCCGGGACTTGCGGCCAAGCCGGTAATCGACATCATGGCCGCAGTTCGCGACCTCCCTTCCTCGAGACCCGCGATCGAAGTCCTGCAGCCGCTCAACTACTGTTACTTCGACTACAAGTCCGACGTGATGCACTGGTTCTGCAAGCCGAGCGACTTCGAGCGAACCCATCACTTGCACCTGGTCCCCTTCAAGAGTCCGTTGTGGCACGATCGGCTTGCATTCCGAGACACGCTGAGGGTCGATTCGGCAGTTCGCCGCGAATATCTGGAACTCAAGTTGCGGCTCGCGTTGCAGTTTCGGGATGACCGGGAGGCTTATACCGAAGCCAAGACGGACTTCATCCAATCGGTCCTTCGGAGCGCGAGACGGCTACTATAGAAGGAAGGGTATCAATCCCTTCACCTGCGTCCTGTAGTTGCGGTAGGACTCGCCGAATGTGTCGATCATCAGCCGCTCCTCGATCCGGCTCTTGTGCCAAAGGGCATAGAACGCAAGCGCGAAGCCGAGCACTCCGCGCACTTGCCCGATTGCGCAAGCCGTACCGGCCACTGCGAGCAGCATTCCGGTGTAGATCGGATGGCGAACCAGCCGATAAGGACCGGTGCGAACCAGCTCGTGATTCTCCTTCAGGGTGACCGAGCCGCTCCAGTTTCCGCCCAGGTGAAGACGCGCCCAGACAGCGAAGACCATGCCAGCCAGCACCAACGGCCCGCCGACCCAAACTACGCCCGGATAGTACGGAATGAACCGGGTATAGAGCCAGGAGGCTGGAGGTCCGCTCGCAATGATGATCGTGCCGAGACGTGTCGCCTTGGCGAGGAGAAGGAGAATGATGGAAGCCAGGATCAGCGATAGATAGAAGATACGCGATGAGGCGCTCTCACGATGCACGACGGGCTTGGTCCGAGCGCTTGCCGCCACCCACACGGCGAGCCAGAGCGTCCACGCGACAGCGATGCCTCCGCGAACCCAGCTGACAATCTCCCCGTGAAGCATATCCGTCACATTTCCCGTTTCACATTTCCCCGTTCGAGATACGGCCGACCGTTGCGGGGACGCATGCGCGACCTGCCGGAGACTCAGAATGATAAGTGATTTGCGCGACTACTACTCCGCGCGCGCGCACGAATACGACACGGTTTACGCAAAGCCGGAGCGCCAGACCGATCTTCGCGAAATGGAGCGCTGGCTGCCAGCTCAGCTCCGCGGCCGCCGCGTTCTGGAGCTGGCGTGCGGAACCGGCTACTGGACACAATTTATCGTCCCGGTCGCGCGGCACGTCGTCGCGATCGATGCGGCACGTGAACCGCTCGAGATCGCTCGGAAACGCATTGCTGATGATCGCGCGACGTTCCTTCTGGGCGATGCATACCATGCCCCTCCGGGCATCGGCCGGTTCGATGCGGCGTTCGCGGGCTTCTGGTTCTCCCATGTGCCGTACTCGCGACGCGAGGAGTTCCTACAAACGCTCAACGAAAGACTGGATGCGAGCTCCCCGGTCGTCATGCTTGACAACCTATACGTTGCGGGCAGCAGCACACCGATCGCTGAACGGGACGGTGATGGGAACACGTATCAGCTCAGAGCGCTCGGCGACGGAACGGTCCACCGTGTCCTCAAGAACTTCCCGACGGAACAGGAGCTCCTTTCGCTCGTGGAGGGCATCGGCGCCAATGCGCAATTCATCCGCTGGCAGTACTACTGGGGACTGATCTACCTGACGCCGCCGCCAAAGGCGGCACGTATACCGCCGAGCGCGTCGGCCTAACACGTAGGTCTGACCTCGCATCAGCGCAGCGCCTGGAGCCCGGCTCCGGTCAGCAGGTAGCTGGGCGCAATCGTCGCGGCGTCCGCCCTGGCGAGTTTAACCAGCTCGTTGCCGGCTACCTCCGGCGTGATGGGAGGGCCCGACCTCTGTCGGAACGATTGAAGATACTCATCTACCGACTGTGCAGCACGTACAGCGTATGCCTGGACAGCGGGCCGGCCAACGCCCGTCACCGGTGCAAACACGGGCATGACCGCAGTGAAAGTGATGTTCAGATCGGCCCGTCGCGCCTCGTCCTGCGCGTAGGCCGTCATGAAACGCTGGGTGGTCTTGGCGCCGGCGTATCCACCACTGAGCGGTGACCCTCCCAGCGCCGCAGCACTGCTCACCACGATAACTCGGCTGCCGGGCTGCAGCGGCTTGCGCAGCATCTCACGCAGCCAATGAAATGCGATCCGGACATCGGTCTGCCAGGGAATCGAGAACGTCTCCCAGGTGTGCTCCTGGAGCGGGCGCATCTCTGGAACGGCTCCGGCCACGAGAACGACGATCTTCGGCTCATGACGGTCGAGAAGGGTCGCCGCGACCGTGCCGTCGCCGGCGTCGGCTATCTCCGGCCGAATTGCATCGACTGATTTCGGCGTGGCAAAGTCGGTCGCCATGCGCGACACGGCGATGACCTGTGCACCAGCCTCTGCAAAAGCGACCGCAATTCCACGGCCCAATCCACGGCTCGCGCCAACGACGATCGCCGTCTCTCCAGAGCAGTCGGGCCGCATGAGCGCATTATCGCGCTTCGCAGGCGCGCGTGCTGTACTTTATTTCGCAATCGTCAAGCGACCCCCGGGAACCCGGGTCTACCGCTCGGCAAGGCGCCACGCGCAGGCTGAGGAGCAATGAGGTAGCATCGGCTTCGGAGAGACAGACCGTGACCCAGATTCCTTATTCGACCGCGCTCATCATCGGTGCCGGCTCGGGTATCAGTGCCTCCGTGGCCCGAGCACTTGCCGCGGCCGGTGTCCGAGTCGGGCTCGCGGCACGTAATATCAGGAAGCTGGCCGCACTGGCATCGGAAATCGGGGCGGAGACGATGTCGGCGGATGCAACGGATGTCGCGTCCGTAGCCGCACTTTTTGATGCGATGGAAGAAAGGCTCGGACCACTGGAGGTCGTGCTCTACAACGCCGCGGCCCGCTTGCCTGGTGCAATTACGGATCTCGACCCGCACGAAGTGCAACGAGTCATCGCCGCGTCGACGTACGCCGCGTTCCTCGTTGTTCAGCAGGCCGCGCGGCGCATGCTCCCTCGGCGATCAGGCGCAATCCTGCTCACCGGGGCCTCGGCGAGCGTCAAGGGCTACCCGCGCTCGTCGGCATTCGCGATGGGTATGTTTGGTCGGCGGGGTCTGGCACAGAGCGCCGCGCGTGAACTGGCCCCACAGGGCATTCATGTGGCGCACTTCGTCATCGACGGTCGCGTGCGAGGCGAAAGACTGGCTGATCCACCCGACCGACCGGACAGCACGCTCGACCCCGATGCCATCGCGCAAACCTACCTCGATGTTCTTCGGCAACCCCGCAGCGCCTGGACCTGGGAGGTGGAGCTTCGTCCCTGGGTCGAGACGTTCTGACCGAGTTTGTCGCGGCCAGCATCGACCCGAGCGCGGCGCAGTGACGGGCTGCAACCAACCCAGGACGCCAGAGGCGTCTTCGGAGGGACATCGTGGATGCCACTACGTTGCGGTCGATACAGGCTCCGATCAAGGAGCGGTACAAGGCCGATGCGCAATCTGCGCAGATCACTCTGCGGGCACAGGGCACGCTCGATGAGTCGCGCATAGCCTGCAAAGTCGAGACCGGCCGCGCGCTCGCGGTGGCTGGTCTTCATCCGGCGACGGGCGGCTCGGGGCTGGAGCTGTGCTCGGGAGACCTGTTGCTCGAGGCGCTCGTCGCCTGTGCCGGAGTCACGCTCAAGGCGGTATCGACGGCGCTCGAAATTCCCCTGAGATCCGCCACGGTGTCCGCCGAGGGCGATCTGGATTTTCGAGGGACCCTCGGAGTCGCGAAGGACGCTCCCGTCGGCTTCATGGCGATACGACTGACGTTTGCCGTCGACTCCGATGCGCCGCCGGAAAAGCTCGATCAATTGAAAAAGCTCACCGAGCGCTACTGCGTTGTCTATCAGACGATCCGCGGCGGGGTGCCGGTGGATGTGCGCATGAACAGAGCTCCGCCCTCACCTCTCGATGCCCAGCGCGAGTGAGCATGCGGCGAGCTCATCCAGCGGTTCGGCGCTCGTGCCCTCCCACCGGGGCCCGAGGCCCTCGTCGAGGATCGACTTGACCGCCGCGTGCATGTGCTCCTCGGCCGGCCGGCGGCGCACTTGACCGTGCGCTGCGCGAGCTTGCTCCGCACAGGCGGCGATCCACGCGGCATCCTTCAGACGGCCTTCTCGGCAGGCGAGCAGGGCCATCGCATCGAGAGCCAGGTAGACCTTGCCCGGATCGAGCCTCCGAGCCAGCTCGTACAGCTCCGCGCCCCGCGCGCGCGCCTCTTCGAGCTCCCCAGCAATGAGCAACCCGGCGAAAGCGAGGGCGAGGAGTTCGAATTGCGTCTCCCTTCTTCCGACGTGACGTAGGCTCGAGACCAACGGTCGGGCGAGCTGCAGGGCGGCATCCGTCCGGCCACAGGCGATGTCGAGCTCGACGATGCCGACCGTCGCGGCGAGCGCCTGGCGCTCGCTCGTCGTCAATGCGATGCGAACCGCACGCTCGTAGACCGCACGGGCTTCCAGGTATCGTCCGGCGCTCGTAAGCAGCGCGCCTTCGGTCAGCGCTCCGTGGGCGAGCAGCCGCGCCGGCCACGCCGGCTCCTCGAGCTGACGCCCCGCCGCACAGGATTCGCGTGCCACGCTCGAATCCGTTCGCCAATTGAACGCCAGCAGCATCAGCGCGTGATATCGCGCACGGGCATCGCCGCTCTCGCCGTGTATGCGGGCGGCAAGCTCCGCCGCGTATCGCGCCCGATCGCACTGCCGCGTCGAATCGCAGACGGCGATCGCCTCCCAGAAGCGGCCGACCCGTTCGCGCGGCACGTCATCGGAGAGCGCTGCGAGGACCTGCTCGTAACGTATGCGGCCTTCCGGACAGAGATCGGCCTCCACCCACAGCGGCCATGCCGAGCCGAACAATGAGATCGCCATGACCGCATCGCGCGATACGGCCCAATCGAGAGCCATGCGCAGGTTGTCGAGCTCCGGCCCGTACCGGTACAACCACAATGCTTCGTCGAGCGACCAGTACTCCCGATATGCGCGGTCGAGTACGTCGAGCACACTGGCCGCCGTACGCGCCTGCGCGGCGTCGAGCTCGCCGAGGGCGTGCAGCTTCTCCCGTGCGAAGTGGCGCACCGTCTCGAGTAGCGCGTAGCGAGGGGGATCTGCCGCGACGACGCTGATGAGCGAGCGATCGACTAGACATCCGATCACGTCGATCGCCTCGGCCTCGTCCATGCCCGTATCCGCCGCGCAGCG
>JASHTA010000458.1 GCA_030040795.1 Gammaproteobacteria bacterium
AGAATCGCAAGGAGCGGCATCACGATCACGAGCATCGAGGGCGAGATGAACGCGAAGGTGTCGGTGAGCGGAACGAGAATCCAGCCGCTCGCGAGGGTATGCGCTATCGGAGCGCCGAACTTGAGCACGTCCGCACTGTCGAGCGCGCGCAGGCAGACCGGCAAGGCGACGGCGGACCCGAGGACGGCAAGGCCGAGCAGCAGTACGGCCGCATCGTAGCCGGGACCCACGTGGGGCGACTTCGGTCGGTGCCCGTCGCCGAGCAGGCCGATGCCGAATGCCTTGACGAAAGTGGCGAAGGCCACGGCCGCCGTCAGTGCGAGCCCCGCGCCGGCGAGGGCGAGCGTGAGGCGCCCGGCAAGCGAGGCGAGATGAAAACCCTGGAACACCGTTTGAAACGTGAACCACTCGGTCACGAAACCGATCTGCGGCGGGAGCGCCGCGAGGCTCATCGTGGCGAAGAGCGCCCCGATGCCGAACACGAAGCTCGTCGTCCGCAGCCAGCCGTGCTGTGCGAGGTGATAGCTGCCCCCCGCGGCGTAGACCCCGTCCGAGCAGAGGAACAAGCCTCCCTTTGCGAGCGCATGACCCGAGAGGTGCAGGATCGCGACGGTCCACGCGAGCCCCGCCAGGCTCGGCTGTCCGCCGGCCCGGAAGAGCAGACTCGCTCCGAGGGCCGTGACGGCGATCGCCGCGTTTTCCGCGGAAGAGAACGACAGCAACCGACGCCAGTCGTCCTGCTGGAACGCATAGAGTGCCGCGAGGATCGAGGAGATCACCGCGACCGCCGTGACGAGAATCCCGACGCCGAAGAGCCCTGCACTGCCGGCGGGCAGCCACTCCAGGAGACCTCTCGATAGCGCGAAGAACGCCGCGTTGAGCACGATGCCGGAGAGGAGAGCTCCGGATGCGCCGCTGCCGCTCGCGTAGGCGCCCGGGAACCACTCGTAAAAGGGGAGAAGCCCCAGCTTTGCGCCGAATCCGATGAGGAGAAGCACGGCAACGAGCACCCGCACACCCGCCGGCCAGGCGGCTGCCCCGGCGGCGAACCGCGTGAAATCGACGCTTGCATGGGCGCCCTGTGCGAGCAAGAGCAGGGCAAGCAATATCGCGACCGCGCCAATCTCGAGCAGCGCGAGCATGTACAGCGTGGCGCGGCCGGCTGCGGGCGACGTGCGCTCGGCGAGAAGCATCACCGCACCGCCGAGGCTCATGATCTCCCACGCGACGAGGAAGGAGTACGCGTCCTGAACTCCAAAGACGCCGAGTGCGCCGATGAGCGACAGTGCCACGCCCGCGAGCCATCCGGAACGCGCTGCGCGGAAGGGGGTGCAAAGCGCAACGGCGAGCGCCGCCGGCAACAGGCCGAAGGCGATCAGCCAAAGCGCCTCGGGGGCGTAATGGAGCCTGACCGGCACGTCCGACAGGGCGATGGGCAGGGTGAGCGCACCGCTACCTTGCAGCAATCCTGAAGCCGCGCCCCAGATGCCGACGGCCGCGCCGAGCGCGACCAGTATGCGTGCAATGGCCGGCAGCCGTGCGAGCGCTGCGAGCAAGCCCGCGATCCACAGCCAGAAGGCGCCGGCAAGCAGCTCAGGCACGCTCGCTCTCCCCGACGATCTGGCCGCCCCGCACGCGCTGGGGCATGCGCCGCACCAGCATCAAAAGCGCATGGATGATCGCGGCCGGGTTGGGCGGACAGCCGGGAACGTAGAGGTCCACCGGCAATACCCCTTCGAGCCCGTTGCCACAGGCATATCCGCCACCGTTGGTTCCGCCGGACACCGCGCAGGTGCCGAGCGCCATGACGAAGCGAGGCTCGGGCATCGCCCGATAGGCCTCCTGAAGCGGGTTCCTCAGGGCGTGGGTCACGGGCCCCGTGACGAGCAGCAGATCGGCGAAGCGGGGCGAGGGCGTGAAGAAGATGCCGAGACGATGCAGGTTGTAGAAGGGATTGTTGAGCGCCTGCAGCTCCGACTCGCAGCCGTTGCACGAGCCGGCATCGACGTGGCGGATGTGCAGGCTCCGTCCAAAGATGCGGCGGATCTCGCCTTTCAATTCCTTCTCCGCCGCAGAATCGCCGGCACCGGCACCCGCGTCGGCACGGGCACCGGCGGCACCCACGTTGGCGCCGACGCCTGCAGCCACACCCGAGGGGCGCGCCCACAGCAGGTCCTCCCGCCGGCGCACGCCGAAGGCCCAATCGTTCGATGGGCTGAACGCCTCCGTTGGACAGACCTCTACGCACATCTGGCAGACGACGCAGCGGCCATAGTCGACCTTGAGGCGCGCGCCGCCTCGCGACGCGCCGAGCGAATCCGCGCTGCCGTCGATGGGGTCCCCCTCCTCGATGGCGATCGCACCAGGCAGGCACGCATCCGCGCACTCGCGGCAGCCGCTCTGGCACTTCGCGGGATCGAACCGCGGCATCCCGAGAACGCCAGACTGGCCGTCGTCACCCTCGGACGGCCATTTCGTGCTGGCCTTGCCCTGCTTCAGCCCATATCGCGTCCAAAATGGCATGGCTTCTCTCCGCCCCTTCAACGGGCGCAGCCCGCGACCGTGAGGCCGAAGCTGGCCTCGTTGATGGCGTAGTCCATCATGTTCGACTGGTGAACGGTGTGGGGGAATACGCGCCAGTTCGAGAAGCTCGGCGACTTGATCTTGACCCGCGCGAGCTTCCCGGCCGAATCGAGATGCACGGCGTAGTAGACGGAGCCGCGTGGCGACTCCGCCCAGCCGAGGCCTTCACCCCGGGCGGCAGGCGGGCACTCCGCGCGGATGGCACCGGACGGCAATCCGCCGAGTGCGGCCTGGAT
This sequence comes from Gammaproteobacteria bacterium, assembly GCA_030040795.1. GTDB lineage: Bacteria > Pseudomonadota > Gammaproteobacteria > Steroidobacterales > Steroidobacteraceae > JASHUC01. The sequence goes on from JASHTA010000458.1 coordinate 2,820, forward strand.
GAGCTCGATGCTGTTCAGGGTTTCGGCGATCCGAACCTGCTGGCGCGCATGCGCATCGCATCCGTCGCTCGTGGCCACACGCAGCGGCAGCTCGCGATAAACGCCGTAGGGTTGATCGCGCCGCGGATCGCGATCCACTCCGGAGGCGCGCTCGATCGGGCCCGTGGCCCCCAGGTCGAACGCGAGCTGCTTGCCGAGCACACCCGTCGTGATCAGCCGGTCGAGATGGGTCGTGGTGGTCTCGAGCATCTCCGCGTAACGCGCAAACTCGCGGTGGATCTTCGCGAGCCGCACGGCGATTCCGCCGAGACGCGGCTCGCGCCTGAGGCCGCCCGGGCAGACGAGGCTGCGCAGGAAGCGGCTGCCCGTCGCCTCCGCATTCAACTGCTTGGCGAGCTCCTCGAGATATTTGCCCTCGGCTTCTCCGACCTTGAGCGTCGTGGTGTGACAGAGATGGCCGAAGTAGTGCAGATGGTTGTAGAGCCGCTCGAGCTCCGCGAGGAGCACGCGCAGCCACTCGGCTCGCGGGGGCACGTCGCACTTCGCGGCCGCCTCGAGCGCTCGAGAGTAAGCGAGCGCGTGCGCGACGCTCCCGACGGCCGAGACCCGCTCGGCAAGGACGGTGCCGAGCTCGGGTCGTATGCCCTCGAAGCGCTTCTCCATTCCGCGATGCTTGAAGAAGAGCTGCGGGTCGTAGTGGAGGATCCCCTCGCCGATGTAGAAGAACGTGAACTGCGCCGACTCGAGCACGTCGGCCCGAATGGGACCGAAGGGAAGGAGTTGCACGTCGCGGTGCGCCGAGCCTGCGACTTCCGGCAAGCTCGAGGGCTCCGGAGCATACGAAAGCGGTGGTGCCGCTCCGGGGCGCAACGGCGGGCGCGTGGCGCGCGCGCCGGGCAACAGCACGAGCGGCTCGGGCTGCGGCTGATTCTGAAAGGACAGTCCGCACAGATCGGTGATCTCCCGCTCATACCAGGAGACGAGCGGGGCGATGGACGCGAGGCTCGGCGGCGGAAGCGTTCCCGGCCGGCAGCGCCAGATCTCCGGCGGATGCCCTGCCGAGGAGTGAACGACATAGCGCAGCTCGATGGTCTCGGGCGGCGCAGCCTCGGCGCCGCTCCCCTGCACGTGCGGCTCGCCGGCGGTCTCCGGAAACCAGGCGTAGGCGAGCTGTACGCGCGCTCCCGCCGCAACCGCAGCGCCGCAGCGTTGCTCCAGGTCGCGGAGCGGCACGTCCCGGATCGGTGTGGCGTGGGCTTCCTGCCGCGCCCGCAACGGAGGCTGCTCCGGGCTCACGGACTGCCTCCGATCGCAAGCTGTGCGGCGATTACGGCGAAATAGTGCGCGAAGGCGCGCGGCCACCACACGCCGAGCACCAGAAGCGGTACGAGCGCGAGCCACATCGGCAGCACGCACCAGAAGGCCGTTCCCGCGGCGCGCGGCTGCCTATGGACAGCGGCCGACTCGGGGTGCTCGCCGAAGTACATCGTGCGAAAGTGATTGAGGAAGCCGATGAAAATCACGATGAGGAGCAGGAGCATCACGAAGACGGCCCACGCATTGGGCCCGGCGAGCCCCGCGCGCAGGATCGTGAACTCGCTCAAGAACAGCCCGAAGGGCGGCGCACCGGTGATCGCGACGGCGCCCGCCATCCACAGCAGGCCTGCGACCGGCATGGCGGTGAGGACGTAGTGGATGCGGCCGATCCGCTTGCTGTGAAAGGCGTGCATGGCGTCGCCTGCGCCGAAGAACATGAGCGACTTGTTGAGCGAGTGGTTGAGCATGTGATAGAGCGCGCCCGCGACCCCGAGCGGCCCGCCGAAGCCGAAGCCGAGCGTCATGACGCCCATGTGCTCGACGCTCGAGTACGCCATGAGGCGCTTGATCTCGGTCTGCCGAGTGATGAAGAGGGCGGCGATCAGAAGCGAGAGAGCGCCGATCACGACGACGACGGTGCGCGGCAGCGTGCCGAGATGCGCACTGTCGGCGACCTGAATGAACCGGGCGATGCCGATCATCGCGGTGTTGAGGAGCGCGCCGGAGAGCATGGCGGACACGGGCGCGGGTCCCTCGCTGTGCGCATCCGGGAGCCAGGTGTGCATCGGCGCCAAGCCCACCTTCGTTCCGAAGCCGATGAAGACCAGCAGGAAAGCGGCGAGCGCGATGGTCGGATTGAGCCGCGGCGCGACCGAGCGCAGCGCGGACCATGTGAGATCGTACGTCGCGCCGAGCGTGAGGCTTCCCCCCCAATAAAAGAAGATGATCCCGAGGAGCGCGAGGCTGATGCCCGCGGAGACGACGATGATGTACTTCCAGGCGGCCTCGACGCTCTCGCGCGTGCGCTCGAAGCCGACGAGGAATGTGCTGACGAGCGTCGTGAGCTCGATCGCGATCCAGTACACACCGACGTTGTTCATGAGGGGACCCAAGAGCGTCGTCAGCGCAAACCCGGCGAAGAGCGCGTAGAAGCGATGCAGGCGTTTCTCCTCGTCGAGCGCGCGCATGTAGCCGATGGCGTAGATCGAGGCGAGGAGATAGACGGTGGCGACGGAGAGCAGCACCCAGGCGCCGAGCGGATCGACGATGAGGTAGCCGCGCCAGAGCGTGAACGGGCCCCCGAGCGCTCGTGGCAGGAGCGCGATCACGGCGCCGAAGGAGACGATGGCCGCGATCAGGTTGAGATATTCGGAGGCTCGCGGCCGGCGCAAGGCGAGGCAGCCTGCGACCGCGGCGAGCGGCGCGAGCAGAATGACGGCGACGAGCGCTCCGATGCTCATCCCGTGAGCCTCCGCAGCTCGAGCGTGCTGGAAGTTCCGGCGTGGACGACGAGGTAGCGCACGAGCACTCCGAAGCAAGCGACCACGACGAGCAGGTCGAAGAGGATCACGAGCTCGATGAGGAGCGGCATCCCGGGGACGAGAATCTGCGATCCGAGGAAGATGCCGTTCTCGAGCACGAGAATGCCGAGAACCTGGGAGATCACCTCGCTGCGCACCGTGAGCATGAGAAAGCCGATGAGCTTCATCGACAGCATCACCGTGAGGGCGAGGACGGCAACCGTACCGGTGAGGCCGAGCGCCTGCCCGAGATGCGTCGCGACGACGAACGCGAACACGACGAGCATCGCGCCGACGACGAGGCTCGAGCTGGGAGCGAGGCGCTCGTGCAGCTCCCGATCGACCTTCAGGCGGCGGACGATCCGCAGAAGCAGATAGGGCAGCACGAGCCCCCTGAAGAGCGCCGTGAGGACCGCGATGCCGTAGAGCTCGGGGTAGCCGCCATAGAAGGCGACAGCCGCCGAAAGCAGTGCGATGAGCCACGACTGGACGGCGAACGCGATCAGGTACTCATACAGCCAGCGCGAGCCCAGCATCACGAACGCGAGCAGCAGGCTCGTGATCGCGAGGAGGCTGAAGAGCGAGCCGGCGAGGGGGGGTAACGCAGCGGCGAAGATGCCGTGAGCAGCCGGCATACCTACCTCAATTGGTTGGCGACGATCGCGAGGATCGCGAGGAGAAAGGATGCCGCAAGCGGCTCCTGGTAGCGGTAGTACCGCAGGCGCGATTGCGCGGTCTCGACGAACACGACCGCCGCGGCAACCACCAGGAACTTCACGAACAGCGCCACGGCCGCCGCGAAGGCGCCCACCGCGAGCCCCTGGATCGACAGGCCCCAGGGCAGGAGCAGCACGTTGCAGAAGATCGTGTAGAGGATGAATTGCTTCATCGCCGAGGCCCACTTGAGCAATGCGAGGAGCGGTCCCGAGTACTCGAGAATCCGCGCCTCCTCGATCATGTACACCTCGATGTGCGTGCTCGAGTGGATGGGCAGCCGGTCCGTCTCGACGAGGAGGAGGATGAAGAAGGCTGCGACCAGGAAGAGGTGGGCCGGACCCCAGTACACGACGGGCTGCTGCACCAGCAGGTGATTCACGACGAAGGGCAGCATCGACTTGGCGAGGAGCGTGATCCCGACGAAGACGAGGATGAGCGTGGGTTCGGCGAGGATGCCGAGCATCACGGTGCGCGATGAGCCGATCCCGCCGTAGGCGCTCCCGGAATCGAGTCCCGCGATCGTGATCATGAAGGACCCGAGCGTGAGGATCAGGCCGCCGCCCAGGATATCGCCCATGTCCGAGAGCGGCAGCGGGAAATTCGTGAGGACGGGGATCAGGATCGGCACCGTCAGCATGCAGGTGAAAGCGACGACGGGCGCGAACCAGTAGATGAAGCTCGCCGTTTCGGGCACGACGAGCTGTTTGTGGAAGAGCTTCCACAAGTCCCGGTAGGGCTGGAAGATGCCGGGCCCCTGCGCGCGCTGGACGCGCTCCTCCCATTGGACGATCACACCTTGAAGCAGGGGAGCCAGAGCGAGGACGGTGAGAACTTGCGCGATCTGCAGCAGGACGTCGCGGATCACAGCCGGTCTGCCTTTCGCTCGCCCAGGTTGGGGCGACCTCTGCGGCAATGTCGAGCGTTCAGGGAACGGAGCCGGGCCTGCCTCCAAGGCTGGATTTCACAGGCACGCAACAGCCGCTTCGGGCTTGAATCAAGCTCGGGTCTATGCACTACCAATCCTCTCGTCACGAGACGGACTTGGTAGGCATCATCAGCCGATTCCCGGCGGTTCAAGGAGGAATGCCATCTCCGTCAGCCCGGAATATACGGATGACTGTGAAGATCAGCAAGCGCGCCGGAAAGCGACTCGCGCGCTTGCGTGCCAGAGCCGATCCCTCTAGGATGAAGTTGACGCGGGAGATGGCCTCCTCCCCCAAAAGAACCGCCGCTTCGGCTGATGACGCCTGAACCGCCCTCGCGGCGAGGATCGGCGCCATGTTCAACGAGAGCCAGCAACGCTATCTGGTGAGCCGGCTACGCAGCATCGACGAGATGCTGAGCGAGGCGGTCGAGCGCCTTGCGCCCTCCGATAGCGGCCAGGTCTTTCGCGCCGTCGACGCCGATGCGACGCCCGCTCAGCGCAAGGTCCTCGCCGATCATCTCGCTCAGGTGCGCTTCGCGCTGCGCCGCTTCATGCTTGCCCGTCAGCTGCGCGACGAGCGCCGACCGACCGGAGGGTTGTGGTCCCTCCAGACCACGCTCGCTTTTGCGCAGGTTGCCGCGGAGGAGCTCAGACCCAAGTACTGGAGCGGCTACGGCGAGGTGGATCCCGAGTCCGCGGCGGCCGCCGAGCGCCTCGCGGCAGAGCTCGTGACACTGCTGCATCGGATGCAGGATTCCATCGCCCGGGGCGCGATGGGCGGACTTGCCGAGCGGATCGAGCGGCTGTCGAGCACACGCGAGGAGATTGCCCTCCTCAAGGAGCTGGAGCGCATCATCTCCCATCATGGGCTCCTCGAGCTGCGCGCGCCGCTCGAGGCGCTGGTGGAGCGAGCCGCATCGCCGCGCTTCGAGATTGCGGTCTTCGGCCGGGTGAGTGCCGGAAAGTCCTCTCTTCTCAACTGGTGGCTGGGCACCGCGCTGCTGCCCACCGGCATCACGCCGGTTACGGCGGTGCCGACCCGCATCGTGCACGGGAATGCGGCGCGCGTGCGGATCGAGCGGACCGGCGCCGCGCCGGTCGAAGTTCCCGTCGAGGATCTCGCGGCCTACATCAGCGAGCAAGGCAATCCGGCGAACGTCAAGCGAGTCCTGCGTGTTCTCATCGAAGCGCCCGCTTTGCGTCTCGAGGGCGGTATCCGCCTGGTTGACACACCGGGACTCGGTTCCCTGGCGACGGTCGGCGCGGCGCAGACGCTCGAATACCTGCCGCAGTGCGACCTCGGCGTCCTGCTCATCGAGGCCGGAGCACCTGTGGCGCCGGACGATCTCGACGTGGCCCGGGCACTTCTCGATGGAGGGAGCGACCTCGTCATCGCCTTGAGCAAGGCCGACCGGTTGAGCAGCGAAGAGCTCGAAGAGGCGCTGGCGTATGTCAAAGGGCAGTTCGAAGCTCGGCTCTCGATACCCTGCACGGTGCGGCCCGTCAGCACGGTCTCGGGGCACGAGGCACTGGCGGAGGCATGGTTTGCGGAGACCTTCGCGCCCCGCCTTGCGAGCCACACCGAGCGGGCGGCCGAGGCCCTCCGGCGCAAGATCGCCGTGCTGCGCGAATCGGTCGTCGCCGTGCTCGATGCGCGGCTGGGGCCCCCACATGCGGGATCGTCTGCGGAAGCCTCGAGCTCGGCCAAGGCTCCCCCGGTGGCCGACAGCTCGATGCGGCTCCACGACCGGATTGCACAAGTGCGCTCCGACTTCGAGCGGGCGAGATCGGAGCTGCTCGATTTCAAGATTCGGCTGCCTCGCTTCAATGTCCGCGTGGTCGAAAGTGCGGCACGCGAGCTCGCCGGCTGCTGGATGGAAGGCGATCGGACCGCGGAACGAACCCGGGATCGCGTGGCGGCGGCCATCGCCGGCTGTGCCGACGAGGTGGGACATGCGGTCATGAGCCGGCTCGATGAGCTGTGGGACAGCGTGATGCGAATCGTCGAGGACAGCGCTCCCCACTTTGAGCGTGGAGCGATGGACGCCGAGAGCGCAAGGCGCGAGGCGGAGCGGGAGATCGCGCGGCCCCGCGGCCGTCCGGTATTCGATACGGCCGCGGTGTTGAGAAACCCGCTCCGGTGGGCTTCGCCCCAGTGGCTCCCCCGCTGGTCGCGCGTGCTGCTGGCGATCGCGCGGGCGCGCTTGAGACGGACGGTGCTTCCCGCCCTCACGACTCAGCTCGGTGTGTATGGCGATGCCCTTCACCACTGGGCGGTGGACTGCCTGGATCAACTGGGGCGCCGGTTCGATGCCGCGGTCGCGGCGCGCGAGAGCGCGGAGCGGTTCAGCGCGGAGCGCCCACTCACGGCGGAGGCGGCACGGGCCGCCCGGCGCGATCTCGAGCGGCTACAGCAGTGGCCGGCGGACGCGGCGTGAGGCGTGGAGAGCCCGGAATGGCCGAAATGCGCTGGCCCCCCGGCTTCGTGTCGGAGTTGGCGCGGCGCCTGCGGCATGGGGAGCATCTGGCGCTTTGGGGTCCGCGCGGCAGCGGCAAATCCGCCGTCCTCGCGGAGCTTCAGGCGCGGCTGATCCGCATGCAGGTGCCCTGCGGTCTCTCACCCTCCACGACTTCGCTCGACGACATCACACGCGCGCTGGAGAGAGCCTATCCGGGTGTGGATACGGTGGAAATCGGACGGCGCACCGCCCGTGCACGGCTGTGGTGGGTTGCCGATCAGCACCCCGGGGTGCTGCTCCTCGATCACTTGTCGGATGTGAGCAATGCCATGGTCGCCTTCCTGCGCCGGTTGCACGGTGGCGTGATCGGCGCGCTCTCCGCGCTCGATGTCGACGACGAGCGCGAGCGGCGGGAGGTGAAGCCTTGGCGTTACGGCGCGATGTCCGTGCGCATGCCACTGACCTCCCGCTCCCGCTTGCGAAGGCTGCTGCGGGCGCGCCGTGCGCGTCTCGGCCTGCCGCCGCTCGATGAGAATCTGGAGCATCGATTCCTGCACGCGGCACGGGGCCGACCCGGCTGGATCGTCCGATGCACCGAGCTCGAGTGCGATCGGCGCTACTGGTGCGAGCACGGGTTGCTCGTCACCGTGCTCTGCACGGACGCGGAGGTCGCGGTGCGCTTTGGCGCGCTCGATCTGCTTCGCCCCGCAGCGGACGCGGAGCCGCGCGTGTGACGGACGACCGGCCGTCCTTCAGCAGCATCCTTTTTGATCGTCCCTCCTGCGGCGCGGACGAGCGGCGGGGCGAGCCGGAGTGCTTCGGAGATCTGCATCTGGATCAGATCGTGGCGGCGGTGACGGCGGGGCGCGGCGAATACGAGCTGCAATCTCTCTTCCATGCCCCTCTGCAGAGCATCGCGGCCATTCACTATCGCCACGAGGTTTTCCGCGATCTGGAGGATCGCGTGCTGCGTGCGCGGGTCGGCGCCTTCGGCGAGGCCATGCGGAGCGTGCGGGAGCGCCTCGCTCAGTCGCAGAAGGCACATTACCGCCTGCAGCAGCAGCGCTGGTTTCTCGATGCCGCGAGCCTCTATTGCGAGGCTGTCGTGCGGCTGCACGCGGATCTCGGCGCGACCCAGGTGCAATCGCGCGGGCTGTGCGCTTTGCGCGGCTTTCTGGGTCCATTCGTGCGCTCCGAGGGATTCGGATCGATGCGCGATGAGGCACGGCGGATCGCCGAGGCTCTCGCGGCGATCCGCTACGAGCTGTACATCGACGGCGCTCGCATCGAGGTGCGGCGCGATCAGGGCGAGCCCGACTACGGCGCCGAGGTGTCGAAGGTTTTCGCCAAGTTCGAGCGGCCGGGAGCCAAGGAGTACCGATTCCGTTTCCACGAGTACCGGGACATGAATCACGTGGAAGCGGAGATCCTCGAGCGCGTCGCCCTGCTCTTCCAGAGCACCTTCGCCGCGCTCGCGGCGTTCTGCGATCGCTATCGCGAGGCGGCGTTCGATCCCACGATTCTGCGGTTCGACCGGGAGGTGCAATTCTATCTCGCGTATCTCGAGCACAGGGCTCACATCGAGGCCGCCGGCCTTGCCTTCTGCTATCCGGAAGTCAGTGACCGCTCGAAGGCCGAAGGGGGCGAGGCGTTCTTCGACCTTGCGCTCGCGGGCCGCCTCGCAGCCGAGCGCAAGGCAGTCGTGACCAACGACTTCCATCTCGAAGGCGCGGAGCGAGTCCTCGTCGTCTCCGGCGCCAATCAGGGAGGCAAAACCACGTTCGCCCGCGCATTCGGCCAGCTTCACTATCTTGCCGCGCTCGGATGCCCGGTGCCGGCGCGCAAGGCGCGGCTCCTGCTCTTCGATGGGCTTTATACGCACTTCGAGCGGGAGGAGCGCGTCGAGAGCCTGCGCGGCAAGCTCGAGGATGAGCTCCTTCGGATGAGACGCATCCTCGATGCGGCCACCGCGCGCAGCGTCCTCATCATGAACGAGAGTTTCGGCTCCACGACGCTCGAGGATGCGCTCTACCTCGGGCAGCGGGTTCTGCGCCGAGTGATCGACCGGGACCTCATCTGTGTCTGCGTGACTTTCGTCGAGGAGCTCGCCTCGCTCGATCGGGCGACGGTCAGCATGGTGAGCCAGGTCGATCCGGCAGACCCCACGGTGAGGACCTTCCGCGTGGTGAGGCAGCCTGCGGACGGGCTCGCCCACGCCCTCGCGATCGCCCGCAAGCATCATCTCCGCTACGAGGAGATCCGAGCGCGCATCGTGGCCCGGAGCGCTTCCGCATGAAGGCGCATCTGATGTTTCAGGACCGCGACTTCGACGCGAAAGCCGCGTTGCCGCGATCGGCCCAGGCGTTGACGCAGGACCTCGGGCTCGATGCGCTGTTCGATGCAATGGCGCAGGGCGACGAGTTCCTGCAGGACGTGGCGCGGCACGCCGTGCTGACGAGCCTCGCGGATCCCGGGCAGATCGCCTATCGCCAGCGCGTTCTGGAGGACTCCCTCGCGCATCCCGACATCGCGAGGGACATGTATGCGCTTGCGGTGGACGCGATCGAGCGTGAGAGACGGATCTGGGGCTGGACGCTCGACCGGCATCCGGAGAGCGTGCTCCGCCGTTCGCTCGATGTGCTGCGTCTTTTCGTCGAGATCCTGAGGAAGCTGAAGCGGATCGCCGAGGAGCGGGCGGAAGAGGTCCGCTCGGAAGGCTTCACGGGCCTATTTGCGATGCTGCGGACCGAGCTCGGCGAGGAGTATCTCGGGGAGGTCGAGCATCACCTCTCGCGCCTCGAGCTGCGCCGAGGCATGGTCCTCGGCGCGAAGCTCGGGGAGGGGAACAAGGCCGCCGGCTACGACCTGCGCAAATCCTCCGAGAGCCGAGGCGGCCTGCTGCAGCGGATTCAAACCTGGGTGGGACAGATCGGAAGCGATGAGCGATCGAGTCATGCCTTCGAGATCGACCCGCGTGATGAGGCCGGTCATCAGGCGCTCGGCGACATTCGCAGCCGCGGACTCGCCGTTGTCGCCATGAGAGTGGGGGACGCGGCCGATCACACGCTCGGCTTCTTCAGGATGCTGCGCGCCGAGCTGGCGTTCTATGTGGGTTGCCTCAACCTCCGGGACCGCCTGGCGGGAAAGGGCGAAGGGGTGTCGATCCCGCACACGGCACCGGCGGCGGACGAAGCACTTGCCGGCCGAGGCCTGTACGACATCGCGTTGGCGCTCAGCATGGACGGCCGGGTCGTGGCCAACGACTTCAGCGCCGACGGCAAGCGCCTGATCATGATCACAGGCGCGAACCGCGGTGGCAAAACGACGTTCCACCGCAGCCTCGGGCAAGCCCAGCTGATGATGCAATGTGGCCTCTTCGTTCCGGCGGCGTTTTTCCGTGCAAGCCTCTGCGCCGGCGTGTTCACGCATTACAAGCGCGAGGAGGACGCCGGCATGAGGACGGGCAAGCTCGAGGAGGAGCTCAATCGGATGAGCGCGGTCGTGGACGAGCTGCGGCCGGGCAGCCTCATGCTGTTCAATGAATCATTCGCCTCGACGAACGAGCGCGAGGGATCGGAGATCGCGCGCCAGATCGTGCAGGCGCTCCTGGACTCGGACGTGAGGGTCGCCTATGTCACGCACCTCTACGATCTCGCGCACGGGCTCCATCGTGCGCGGATGGGGACGGCGCTCTTTCTTCGCGCGGAGCGCCTGGCGGACGGTCGCCGGACGTTTCGCGTATTGGAAGGCGAGCCGCTGCCGACGAGCTACGGCCCGGACCTCTACAGCAGAATCTTCAGCGCGCCGCAGTCCGATGCGCCGAGTAGCGGCGGCCGACCCATGCAAAGAGAGGTACGGCCGCAAGCTGGGTGATCACGCAGAAGCCGATCGCGGCAGGAATCGAGCGATCGTAGAGCATCCCGATCGCGGCGCTTCCCACGAACCAGAAGAGGCCATAGCCCGCGGTGAAGAGTCCGAACGCCGAGGCGCGGCGGTCCGCGGCGATCATCGGCGAGACGGCGGCCGGAATGATCGATTCGTGCACGCCGATGCCGAGTCCCCAGATTGCCGCGCCGATGAGGGCAACGGTGAAGTTGCCGAGGAACACGAGCGGCGCGAACGCGGCCGCGACCACCGTCAGGACGATGAGCACCTTGAATCCGAAGCGATCGAACAACTTCCCGAAGACGAGCGAGCCGGTCCCGCTCACGGCCATCGCGACGGAGTAGAAAATCGCGACCCATTCGGCGGGTACCACGGCGTGGCGCGACCAGTGGTACGCGATCAAGGGATAATCCGCGAAACCGGCGGCGACGAGCGCCGCTCCGGCCAGGTAGACCCAGTAAAGACTCGGCAACTGCTTGGCGCTCACGTCGGGCGGTTGAGGCGGCTCGAGGTCCTGAGGACGGGGATAGAGCCAACGGGCGGTGAGGACCAGCGCGATGTTGATCGCGGCAGGGATCAGCAGAGCCGCAAAGGCCCGGTGGTAGTCGGCTCGGCGCGCGAGCAAAGCCGCGACGGCGAGCGGACCCGTAAGCGCGCCGAATTGATCGAGCGCTTCGTGCAAGCCGAACGCCCAGCCGTAGCCCCCGATCTGGCGGCCCGCATGAGAGAGCATGACGTCGCGCGGCGGATTTCGCGTCGCCTTGCCGACTCGCTCGAGAACGATCAGCGCCGCCGCGGCGGGCCAGCTGCGGGCGAGTGCGAGCGCCGGAACCGAAGCCATCTGGACGACGTAGCCGAGAATCGTGATCGCCCAGAATTCGCCCGTTGCATCCGCCCACCGCCCGGAGAGAAGTCGCAGGCCGTAGCCTGCCAGCTCGCCGAGGCCCATGATGATGCCGATCGCCGTGGCGGTGACGCCGAGCGATCCCAGGAAGGGACCCAAGATGCTCCTCGAGCCCTCGTAGGTCGCATCGGCGAAGAAGCTCAACAGGCCGATCAGCAGAACAAAACGCAGCGCGAGGCGGCGCGCCCGGGCCGCGTCGGCTGTCGCTCCCGTGCGCCCGGCAGTCCTGGCGGCCGAAGGCGAGCGGTCTCGATCGCTCAGTCGCATTCTCCGACGGACGGAGGATCGGCCTGGTCCGGATTGATCACGCCGAAGCAGGCCGGCGTATACGCGTAGAAGAGGCGCACCTTCTCCCGGTGCAGCAAGTCGAGGAGCTTCTGGGCCTCCTCCGGCGTCACGATGAATTCCACTTCGACCGTGAGCGCCCCGGCGAGCTCGAAGAAGCGAGCCTCGTGCAAGACGTGGTGGCGGCCGAAGCCACCCATCGCCTTGAAGGCGGAGCCGCCGCGGATGCCCAACTTGTTGCCTTCGGCAAGGAGCCACTCCCACACGAGCTTGCCGTGATGCCGGTGATTCTCATGCACGTAGAAGCGAAAGAAGGACCCTTGCATGACTCGTTCCTCGCCCCGCGTTCCGAAGTCCGCTCGTCTCGCCTCAGCCCCTCAGCCCTTCAGCCCTTCAGCCACTCCACGGTACCGATCCCGGCGACCGTCATGAGCACGGACCCGCCGAGATGGATCGCGATGGCCGCAAGCGCCCACGGCATTTCCGCGCCCCGCAGGAGCGTCACGAGTTCCGCGGAGAAGGTGGAGAACGTCGTGAGACCCCCGCAAAACCCCGTGATGACGAACAGGCGCCACTCGGGAGCGAGCGCCGAGAAGCTCGAGAAGAACGCGATGGCCGCGCCGATGATGTAGCCGCCGATGAGGTTGGCCGCGATGGTTCCGGGCGGAATGGTCGGGAAGAGACTGTTGAGCCTTGTGCCGAGCCACCAGCGCAGCAGGGCACCGAGACTCGCTCCGAGACTGATAGCAACGATCGACTTCCACATTCACGTGCCCCTCCGCCGCCGGAGCGAGAGCCGTCCGAGATCGGGCCGATGAGTCTACGACATCTCACAGCGCACATCTCGCGGCCCGTTGACGGCCTTCAGTCCTCACCGTAATCTTGCCGCCACGGGGATGGAGTCCCCCGCGAACCGCTCTCGATGCTAATGACTCCTGCCCAGTGTGTCGGATTGCACGCGCGGCAGGAGCATGCATGCCGGCCGCGTAGCGGGTATGCCATGCGCCAAGAGCACGCCGAGTCGTTCGCGCTTGAAAAGCCCTGCCTATCCCATTCCCTGCACGCCGGCGACTCGTACGAGACGCGCATCGAGCGCGGCGATTCTGCGCCGCAGCTCGTCGATGGCCGACGACCGATCGGCGGCTCGCTCCGCACTGCGCCGGCGGATCGCGATGCCGTTGGCGATCGCGGTATCAATTCCGCCGACCGTCGTGTCGATCTGCCGCAGCATCTGTCGTTCCGCCTCGTGCACGCTCTTCTTCAGCCGCTCCTCGATATCGTGGCGAATCCGTCCCGCCTGTGTCTCGACGAGCTCGGTTGCCGTCGCCTTCATGCGCCTGACGATGAGGGGACCGGCCAGCATCCGCGGCAGCGCGAGGACGGCGGCGGAGGAGAGGAGTTTCAGGCTCGTCGGCTCGTACCAGAATTTGTAGTAGAAGTGAGACTCCGTCGTCCAGCGGGAATCGGTTCGGATGCCTTCGAACTGCACCGCGAACAGCTCGCTCGAATGACGCATCAGCTCATCGACGCTCTCCTGCAGGCTCGCCCAGAACCGGGAGCACAATGTCTCGAAGGCGCGCGAGAGCTCGACATCCTCGCGAACGAGCCAGCTCTCATAGGCGGAGCGGATCTCTTGGATGACCCGGTCTTCGAGACCGAGCTGCAGCTGCCGGGCCGGTTGCTTTTTCAGGTCGGAGAACCACCGGTCGACGCACTGGCCGATGTGGGCCTGCTGCTCGCGCATGAACGAGTCGAGGCCCGGCTCGATATCCTCCTTGAGGAGCCTCCGCGCATCCGCTTCGAGCAATACCTGCGTGTCGGCTCGGACGCGCTCGGCCTTCGCCTTTTCTTCGCGAAACGCCGCGACGTTCGCCTCGAATCGCTCGAGCGGCTCGGTGAGCGCCTTCGATTCGACGTCGAGCGCGAAGCGCGCCTGCGCGAGCAGCCGCTTGAGACTGCGGACGAGCGAGCTCAGCCACGCGTCCGTCTTCTCGCTCGCCATGAAGCGGCGCAGGGTCGACTCGAGCTCGCGAAAGCCGCTGCGCGCGAGCGCCTCGGAATCTCCCGCCCGCTTCCCATCGAGCGCGAGCCGGGCGGAAACGGCAAAGATCGGTACCTCGGCGTCGAGCGCTTTGCGCACCGCCGCGCTCGAGAACGCCAGCGCCTCGCGAAGCTCCTCCGGACGGAGGTAGTCCGTCTTGTTGAGCACGCAAAAGACCTTGCCGGCGTAGGCGCGGATGTCCTTGAGGAAGTCGAGCTCGGCGCGGCTCACCGGTTGGTCGACGGAGGCCACGAACAGCACCGCATCGGCCTGCGGCAGGTACTTGCGAGTCTCGTCGGTGTTGTGCTCGTAGACGGAGCCGATGCCCGGCGTGTCGACGAGTCTCACGCCGTTCGCGAGCCAGGGCGAGGGATGATCGATGACGACGCGCTCGACGCCCTTCGCGTTGGCGGGATTGCCCCGCTCCGTCACGTACTCGCCGAGCGCCGCCGGCTCGATCGTGAGCCGTTGTCCGCCTCGCATCTCCATGTGAACCCGCACGTGAGGACCTGCGCGGATGGCCGTGACGACCGAGGTGAGGGGTACAACGCCCGCGGGCAGCAAGGGCTCTCCGAGCAGGGCATTGATGATGCTGCTCTTGCCGCGCTTGAATTCGCCCGCGACGACGAGATTGAACACCTCGTCACCGAGCTTCTCCTCGAGCCAGCGACACGTCTCCGCGTCGACGCCGGGCAGCGCGGCCGCCTCGCGGAGACAACTCTCGAGCTCGAGGCGCCGCGAGTCGTCCGCGGCGTTTGCTCCCGGCAGGGCCATTGGACTGCTCATGACGACGACTCCTTCCATCATGCGCTCGAGCGCATGCGGCAGGAGTCATCAGCGCCGGCCGCCCCAAGAAGGGGCGTCCGGTGCGTTCCGATGCTCGCGGCCCGCTCAGTCCCGGTTCCGGAAGCTCGAGCGAGTGGAGGACCGCGGGGGACTCCATCCCCAAGCGTGGTAGGACGAGAGGCTAATGAAGCTTTCCTCCAGCGTCAACGGCTTCGGACAACGGAGCTTCGAATGGCGCGGCTTCGGACGGCACGGCCTTTCGTGTCGACGCCGCAGAGGTGAGCGTCATGGACCTGCGCGAATACGAAACCGCGAAGTTCGAAATGGCGGAGATCGTTCGGGCAATCGTCGGCTCCGCGCCGCAAGGGGCCGCGGACATTTCGGATGCCGCACGCGATCTCTTCGGACGGCTCGCGGAGGACCGCTTCAATCTGGTTGTGGCGGGGCGGTTCAGCCGAGGCAAGACGACGCTCATGAACGCAATTCTCGGCACGGACCGCCTTCCAACCGGAGTGCTGCCGCTCACGTCGGTCATCACGAGCGTCGCGTATGGGAGCCGCGAGCGTGTGCAGATCGACCCCGAAGGCGCAGCGATTGGGTTCGAGATCGCCATGGAAGCGCTGCCGGACTACATCACCGAGTGCGGCAATCCCGGTAACGTGCGCCGAATCCGGGCGGCGCGCATCGAGCTGCCGGCCGAGATCCTGAGGCGAGGATTCTACTTCATCGACACGCCCGGCCTCGGCTCCGCCATGGCTGAGAACAGTCGCACCACTGAAGCGTTTCTGCCTCAAGCGGACGCCGCGATACTCGTCTCCGGCTACGACGGACCGCTCGCCGGCGAGGAGCTCCAAGTGGCGCGAGCGATCGGCGCGGCGGACCGGCCGCTCTTCGTCGTGCTCAACAAGTGCGATCTGATCGACGCGCGATCGAGGTTCGAGGTGGAGCGCTACGTTCGCGCGAGGCTGGAGGATGTTCTGCCGCGGTCCCCGATGCGGCTTTTTCCGGTTTCGGCCCTGACCGGCTTCATGGCGAGGATGAAAGGCGATCGAGCGGGATACGCCGGAAGCGGCGTCGCACACCTCGAGGAGGCGCTGACGCGCTTTTTGCTCGAGGAGAAGAGCCGCGTGGTGCTCGGCGGCCTGATGCGTCGCGTCGGGGAACTGCTGGAGCGGGTCGAATCGGCGAGCCTGCAGCCGGGGCTGGTCAGGCGTCTTGCAGCGCTGTCCGAGCGTCTGGCGCCGCGGCGCGGTGCTGCCTCGTCCGGCGGTCCGGCAAAGACGAGGATGGAGGACTGCTCGATCTGTCTTCGGGTTCGCGAGGCGGTATCGGACTTCTTGCGCCGGTATCAGCTCGATCTCGTCACGCAGGGCGGCGAACGCGATCGGTTGGCCGCGGCAGGGGGTCTATGCGGGAGACACCTCTGGCTCTACGCCTCGATTGCCGCCGAGCGGGACGTTTGCCTCGCTCTCGCGCCGCTCGTCGAGAGAATGGGCAAGGTGCTGCAGGAAACGCCCTCTACGATGGCGGACGCGAAGCTCGATTCGACGATCGCCGTATGCAGGCTCTGCGAAAGGCAGCGGGAGAGCGAGGCACAGGCGGTCACCGCTTTCATCGGAAGGCTCGAAGCGCTGCGCACCGGCGCGCCCGGAGACCTCCCGTCCGTTTGTCTGCCGCACTTGCGAGCGGTTGCCCGCCACGCGACGGACGGCCGGCTGCTGCGGAGGCTCGTCGAGCGCCAGACGGACGCGGCTCACCGTCTCGCCGAGGACATGCGCCGATACACGCTGAAGCACGACGGCTTGCGCCGTGGACTTGCGACGGAAGAGGAGACACGGGCCGCGCGGAATGCGATTGCCTTTCTCGCGGCGGACCGCTCGTTGGCGACGGATCGGGGGTAACCCGAACGGGTAACCCGCCCGGACCACATGCTATATTGCAGAGGCCTTTGGTGGCTCGCTGCTCGGTGTACCCCGCTCTGCAACGGCGCGCCCCGGACCACTGAGTTAACCCCGGACCGCTGAGTTAAGGAGTCACGCGTGCCGTCCCCCGTGCCGCAACCAGTCGTCGCCTCGCTCACGCGCGCCTCCGTCTTTCTCGTCGTGGCCGTAAACGCGGGGCCGGAATGCAATGCGGCAGTCCGGGCTCTGTGCAATGATCTCGCCGCTCTTCTGCGTGCGGTGAGCTTCCGGGATCTCGATGGCCGGTTGTCCTGCGTCATGGGGTTCGGCTCCGATGCCTGGGACCGCCTGTTCGGAGCGCCGAGGCCGAAGGAGCTGCACCCCTTCCGCGAAATACGCGGCCGCCATCACGCGGTGGCAACGCCGGGCGACATCCTCTTTCACATCCGCGCCACGCGCATGGATCTGTGCTTCGAGCTCGCGGCGCAGATCATGTCGCGGCTCGGCAACGCGGTTTCCGCGTTGGACGAAGTGCACGGCTTCAAATTTTTCGACGATCGCGACCTGCTCGGGTTCGTCGATGGAACGGAAAACCCCGTCGATCAAGCGGCGCTCGACGCGACGATCATCGGCGAGGAGGACGCCGCGTTCGCCGGCGGAAGCTATGTGATCGTGCAGAAGTACCTTCACGACCTGAAAGCCTGGAACGGCCTGCCGGTCGAGCAACAAGAGAGAATCGTCGGCAGAACCAAATTGTCGGATATCGAGCTGGACGATACCGTCAAGGCAAGCTTCGCACACAACGTGCTGACCTCCGTCGTAGAGGATGGCAAGCAGCTCGAGATCGTGCGCGACAACATGCCGTTCGGGGAGGTGGGGAAGGGAGAGTTCGGGACGTATTTCATCGGTTACGCCCGGTCGCCCCGGAGAATCGAGCGGATGCTCGAGAACATGTTCGTCGGCCAGCCGCCGGGCAACTACGACCGGCTCCTGGACTTCAGCCGTGCGGTGACGGGAACGCTCTTCTTCGTGCCCTCGGCGACATTTTTGGACGATGTCTCGACCCAGGCATCGCCGCCGTCGGGCGCCGCCCCGAACGCCGACCCGCGCGAACCCCGGGATCCATCCCGCCCGCGAGGGTCTTCGCCCGACGGCTCACTCGGAATTGGCTCACTGAAAAGAGAGACCGGACATGAATAATCTTCATCGGGAACTCGCCCCCATCTCCGAAAAGGCCTGGGCTCAGATCGAAGAGGAGGCCGCTCGGACTCTCAAACGCCACTTGGCGGCGCGCCGTGTCGTGGACACGCATGGCCCGAAGGGCCTCGATCTTGCCGCGGTCGGCACCGGCCATCTCCGGGAGATCCAGTCGCCGGGTGACGGGATCAAGGCCGCCCAGCACCTGGCGCGGACGCTCGTCGAGCTGCGCGCTCCGTTCGAGCTCACGCGTCATGCGATCGACGATGTGGAACGCGGCTCAACGGATTCGGACTGGGCACCTTTGAAGGAAGCGGCACGCAGGATCGCTTTCGCCGAAGACCGTGCCGTGTTCGATGGATACGCCGCCGCGGGAATCCAGGGCGTCCGTCAAGGCGCGAGCAATCCGGTCTTGCAGCTCCCGGCCGACGTCAAGGGCTATCCGGCCGCGGTAGCACAGGCGGTAAGCCAATTGCGCGTGGCCGGCGTCAACGGCCCTTACACTCTCGTACTGGGACAGGCGCCCTACACGAGCGTCAGCGGCGCCAGCGACGAAGGTTATCCGATCCTGCGGCACATTCAGCGCCTGGTCGACGGCGAGATCGTTTGGGCGCCGGCCATCGAAGGGGGTATCGTCCTGACGACCCGTGGCGGTGATTTTGAGCTGGATATCGGCCAGGACGTCTCCATCGGTTACCAAAGCCATTCCAGCGCGAGCGTTGAATTGTACTTCCTCGAGACCTTCACGTTCCGGCTGCTGACAACCGAGGCTGCCGTGGCGTTCTCCGCCGCGCCTTGACCTCCTTCGATCTGGTCGGCTATGCCGCGGCGGCGTGCACCACGCTCGCCTTTGTGCCACAGCTGCTGAAAATCCGCCGCGAGCGCTCCACCGACGACATCTCCGGCGGCATGTACGTGGTGTACATCGCCGGCCTCGCCCTGTGGCTCGCTTACGGCGTTCTCGTCGCCTCCTGGCCGGTCATCATCGCGAACGCCGCGACGATGTGTTTCGCAACCGCAGTGCTCTCGATGAAATGGCGCTTCACCCGTTCCTCTGCGGTTCCAAAGGGCCTGCAGAGGAGCGATCACTGTCCGCTTTGCGGGCAGCCTAACGACTGCGGGTCGAGCGCGGGCGCGCGAGCCTGCTGGTGCGTCGACGCCGCCATCTCTGCAAAGGCGCTCGAAGCCATTCCGCCCGGGCTGCGGGGTAAGGCCTGTTTGTGCAAGGCCTGCGCCTGCGGGCAGGCGCGAGCGCCTCATCAATCGAATCCGTCGCTGGCAGGCGAGCGGCTCGTTCGAGTATCATGCTCGACCCAGAGCGGCGGCAGTTGAAGTGCCCGAAAGCCCGAATTCCATCCAAGAGCGCATCCGGCGCCTGCTCACCTCCCGTACCCAGCGCCTGTTTCTTCAGGTGGGACTGCCCTGGGCCGCGGCCCTGCTCGTCGGGCTGATCTCCGTGCTCTACGCGAATTGGAGCACGGACGTCTACGACGTATTCGTCGCATGGATCACGCCACGCTGGTGGCTCGCGTTCGTGCTGACCCCGGGCCTCACGGTGATCGGCGTCTATCTCACTCGCCGGTGGTTCTACGGCAGCGAGGGCAGCGGCATCCCTCAGGTGATCGCAGCAGTCCATGCTCCGCGCGGGGACGACGACACGCTGATGCAGCGCCTGTTCGGCCTGCGCGTGATCTTGGGCAAGATCGGCGTGTCGCTCATCGGACTTCTCGGAGGCCTCACGCTCGGGCGCGAGGGACCGACGGTGCATATCGGCGCAGCGATCATGGCAGAGACCCGGCGCTTCTATCCGCGCGGGAGCCCGCGGCTCGAGCGGCAGTTGTTGATTGCCGGAGCGGCGGCAGGCTTGTCGGGCGCATTCAATACGCCTCTCGCCGGCGTCGTCTTCGCGATCGAGGAGATCGCGCGCGACTTCGAGACCCGCACCAACGGCACCATGATCACCGCGGTGGTGTTTGCGGGGCTCACCTCGCTTGCGCTCGCCGGCAACTATCTTTATTTCGGCCAGCTCGACGTGCCCGGCAGCTTGCACCTGACGTTCATCCTGCCGGTGATCGTTGCGGCGGTCGCCTGCGGGCTGCTCGGAGCGGCATTCAATCTGGCGGTGCTGCGCTGGATGAAATGGATGCCGGCGCCCTTGCAGGCACTCAAGGTCAGGCGTCCGCTCTGGTACGCGCTGTTGAGCGGCTTCATCATCGCGGGTATTGGAATCGCTACGCGCGGGCAGACCTGGGGCAGCGGGTACGATCAGGCCCGCGCGCTGCTTCATGGCACGGCGCCTCTCAGCCAGGCGTTCGGTGCTACCAAGTGGGTGTCGTTGGTCGTCAGCTACCTGGTCGGCCTGCCGGGCGGACTCTTCTCTCCTTCGCTCTCGATCGGAGCGGGCGTTGCGCAATGGGTGCACGCGCTCTTCTCGTCGACTTCTATGGCGGCCGTGATCGCTCTCTGCATGACGGGCTACCTCGCGGCGGTCACCCAGTCACCGATCACCTCATTCGTGATCGTGATGGAGATGACCAATGGCACGGGCATGGTCATTCCGATGATGGCGACGGCGCTCGTGTCGGCACGCATCGCCGGCCTGTTCACCCCGCCGCTTTACGAAGCGCTCGCCGAGCTCAAGTACTTCAACTACGAGCCGCCCGCCGAGGCTCGCGTGATGCCGGGTCCGCAGCCGCCCGCGGCGGCATGAGGCACGTCGAAGTCCGACCCGCGGGTCCGTGCAGCTGCGTTAGGATAACGCGCCGCGGCGCTGCGGCGGGGGTCACGTCCGATGAGCGATTTTCCCGAGGTGTTCTCCGATACCTCCACCGTCACGGAGGCGAAGCTCGAGTTCGTCTTTCAAATTCGCCTGTGGTTCACGCGGGTACAGAACATCGAGAACATGCCCTCCGGCGCCGGCCGGGGCGCCGTCTACGTCGACCGCGGCACGATAGAGGGCCCACGGCTCACCGGGACCGTCGTCCCGGACAGCGGAGGCGACTGGGCGCTCTTCCGCCCCGACGGCGTGCTCGCGACCGACGCGCGCTACATGCTTCGCGCGGACGACGGCACGCTGATCCTCCTTCATAACCGCGGCTATCTCTGGGGCCGCAAGGCGGATGTGATGCCGCGGATCCGCGCGTGGATCTTCGCGGGAGGCCCGCCGGTTGCGCACTCCGAGTACTACCTTCGAGCGTTTCCCACCTTCGAGGTCGAAGCAGGCAAGCACGACTGGCTGATGCGGCATGTCGTCGTCGGCGTCGGGGAGCGGCAGGGAGACGGTAACCTGATCCGCTACTACGCGTTGCTCTGAGCATGCCGGAGCACGATTTCGTCATTGTCGGAGCCGGTTCGGCCGGCTGTGTGTTGGCCAACAGGCTCTCGGAGGATGGCGCCCACCGTGTGCTGCTCCTCGAGGCGGGCGCGAGCGATCACCGCATGCTGACGGCCGTTCCTGTCGCGTGGCTCGCGGCGGCGAGCACGCCGGCCATCGGCTGGGGCTTCGAGGCGGAGCCCGAGGCCGCGACGGACCTGCGCAGCATCCCTCAGCCTCGTGGGAAGCTTCTCGGCGGGACCTCCTCGATCAACGGGATGATGTACAGCCGTGGCAACGCCGGCGATTACGATCGGTGGCGCGATGCCGGGCTTGCCGGGTGGGGATTCGCAGACGTGCTGCCGTACTTCAAGCGCATGGAGACGAGCTGGCGCGGCGAGGGTCCCTTTCACGGTGGCTCGGGACCCCTCGCCGTCTCGCGCCAGCCGCGCGATCCGTTCATCACGCCTCGCATGCTGGAGGCCGCCGCGAGGCTCGGTTACGCCGAGAGCGCGGACTTCCACGGTCCGCAGGCCGAAGGCTTTGGACTGCCTGACTTCACCATCCGCCGGGGCCGCCGCGACAGCACGGCGATCGCCTATCTCGCCCCGGCACAGCACCGGCGCAACTTGACCGTGGAGACGCGCGCGCACGCGACACGCGTCGTGATCGAGCACGGCCGCGCGATCGGCGTGGAGTACGTGAAGAGCGGACAACGGCACCTCGCGCGTGCGGCGCGCGAGGTGATCGTAGCCGCCGGCGCGTTCAACTCACCGCAGCTGCTGCTGCTCTCCGGAATTGGACCGCCGCGGGAGCTCGAGGCGGCAGGAATCGCGCCGCTGCACGCGCTGGCCGGCGTGGGCAAGAACCTTCAGGACCATCCGCTCGTCGTCGCCGCCTACCGGGCGTCGCGCCCCTGCACGTTCGAGCGCGCGCTACGGCTCGACCGCCTCGCGCTCGCGCTGCTCGCGTGGCGGCTCGCAGGCACAGGGCCGCTCGCCGCGAATCCCATCTCGATTCAGGGCTTTCTGCGGCTCGGGTCGGCGGCTCGCTGGCCCGACGTGCAGTTCCAGGTGTCGCATGTCTCGATGCTGGCGCGGCCGTGGTTTCCGGGCTGGCGGCCGGGAGCCGGACACCAGTTCACGGCCGTCGCGCTGAGCCTGCGTCCGGCCGGGACGGGGGAAGTGACCTTGCGCTCCGCCGATCCGTTGGCTTCGCCGCGTATCCGGCTCGGCCTGCTCGGGAACGAAGCCGACCGGCGCACCGCTCGGGAGATGCTGAGGCTTGCGCGCCGGTTCTTCGCGACGGATCCCGTATCGGCGCTCGTCAGCGCGGAGCTCGCGCCGGGTCCCGCCGCCCGCTCGGACGAGGAGCTCGATGCGTACATTCGCGCGACGATTCAAACCGGAGCGCATCCGGCCGGCACGTGCGCGATGGGCCGGGACGATCCCGCGGTGCTCGATGCGCACCTCAAGGTGCGGGGAATCGAGTCGTTGCGAGTGGCCGAT
Source organism: Gammaproteobacteria bacterium (assembly GCA_030040795.1). Lineage (GTDB taxonomy): Bacteria > Pseudomonadota > Gammaproteobacteria > Steroidobacterales > Steroidobacteraceae > JASHUC01. The sequence goes on from JASHTA010000458.1 coordinate 25,578, forward strand.
GCCTCCTCGATGCCCGACGTGGTGAGCGGCAACACGAATGCGCCCACCATCATGATCGCGGAGAAGGCCTCCGATTTGATTCTGGGCCGGCCGCCGCCCCCGCCGTCATCGTTCCCGCTGTCGCCCGCGCCAGAGCCGCTCAGCTCCGCGGGAGCAACAGCCGGCTCACCGCGATCGCGGTGAGCGCAGCCGCCGCCGAGCCCAGGAGAATTCCGAGCTTTGCGGCGCGCAGCAGAGCCTCGTCCGCGAAGGCCAGCCCGGCGACGAAGATCGACAGGGTAAAGCCGATCCCACCTAGACAACCGACGAGCAGGACGCCCTTCATCGTCACGCCACGCGGCAGCGCACAGAGGCCGAGCTTGAGGCACGCGAGTGTGGCGAGGGTGATGCCGAGCGGCTTGCCGAGGACGAGCGAGGCGGCGATTCCCGCAGCGAGCGTCGATTGCGCGGCGCCGTCCAGAGCGAGTCCACGAAAGTCGATCCCGGCGTTGGCCAGAGCGAAGATCGGCATGATGCCGTACGCGACCCATGGATGCAGCGCATTGCTGAGGCGTACGGACAGTGAAACGGCTTGCAGTGGCGCCGAACGGGAGTCCGAGACCGGAACGAGGAAGCCCAGAATCACGCCCGCAAGAGTCGGATGGACGCCGCTGCGCAGCAGTCCGATCCAGATGACGACGCCCGCAGCAACGTAGATCGGCCATCCCAGCAGCCGGAGACGGGCGAGGGCGATCACGGAGGCCGACGCCGCTGCGACTACGGCAAGACTCGCGAGCGAGAGGCTATTCGAGTAGCCGAATGCGATGATGACGACTGTGCCGATGTCGTCGATGATGGCGAGCGCGAGGAGCAACGCGCGCAGCGGGCGAGGCACGCGCGGCCCGAGCAGAGCGAGCACGCCTACGGCGAATGCGATGTCGGTCGCCGTTGGCACGGCCCATCCTCGCCACAGCAGCGGTCCGTGGTCGATCGCAAGGAAGGTGAGGGCGGGCGCGATCATGCCCCCGAGCGCCGTGACGACGGGGAGCATGGCGAGCCGGCGGCTCGCTAGCGCGCCCTCGTGCACCTCCCGGCGGACTTCGAGGCCCACGACCAGAAAGAAGACGCTCATGAGACCGTCGTTGACCCAGAACTGAAGTGTTCGCGTCGAGACGGCGCCGCCGATCGAGAACGGGAGAGGTAGATGCCACAGCCTCTGGTAGGCGGCAGACCAAGGTGAGTTTGCCCAGACGAGCGCGACTGCCGTGGCGGCGAGAAGGACGAGTGCACCCGCGGCTTCGATGTGCAGGAAATGCGCGACGGGGCCGCCGAACCGGCGCGCGACAACACGCGTCAGGTGCGAAGGGGATCGAGCGGGCAGGCGGGGCTGGGGTACCGATCTCGGCACGGGCAAGTCCTCGAAGGGCTGGCGGCCCGACCAACCCAAAAGACCTGCCGCGCCAATCGTGGCAGGCGCGGTACCCGTTCATAGATTTAGCACGGCAGCTATTGCTGCGTCGAGCACGGCAGCTATTGCCGCGTCGGGCCCCCTCTCCGTCAGCCCGTCTCCCTCACAGGCTGCCGGCCGCGCGCGAAGTCTCCGAGCCGAGGGTCTGAAGCGCCGCCACGACCCGCTGCCGCTCCGCCGCGATGCGGGCGATCTGCTGCAACAGCGCTCCCTCGCTCAGGCTCGCGGCTTGAGATTCGAGCGCGGCGCAGAGCTCTCGCAGGCACTTCGCGCGAATGCTGGCGCTTGCGCCCTTCAGGGAGTGCGCCGCCCGCTCCAGGGCGGCGCGATCGCGCCGGACGAGACAGCGATCGAACTCCGCGAGCAGCTGCTCGCTCATATAGATGAACGTGTGCGCGAGCTCCCGGACGAATCCTGCGTCGTCGCCCATCAGCTCGCGAAGGGTGGCAATGTCCACCGGCGCATCGCTCGGCCCCGAGGCAACGAGCTGCACCACATCGGCGTCGTTGAGCACGGCGCCGCTCGGCGGAGTCCCGCGTCCTGCCGCGCCCGGGGCGTGCAGGCCAAATCGCTCCAGGACGGCCTGAAGCCGCGCGACATCGAGCGGCTTCGTGATGAGATCGTCCATGCCGGCCTCGAGACAGCGCTCCCTCTGGCCCGTCATCGCGCTCGCCGTCAGCGCAACGATCGGCGTGCGGCGATCGCTCTGCTCGAGGCTGCGCATCCGGCTGGTCGCGGCATAGCCGTCCATGAGAGGCATCTGCAGATCGAGCAATACCAGATCGAAGCGCCCCTGGGCGAAGGCGTGAACGGCCTCGAGCCCGTTGCCTGCGACGCTCACGCCGCAACCGAGCCGCTCGAGAAAGCTGCGGGCCACTTTCTGATTGACGAGATTGTCCTCGACGAGCAGCACCTTGCCCACGTACCGCTGGGCGAATCTCGCAGGAGCGTGGGGCGCAAGCTCCTGGGCGACGGCCGCCGGGGGCTCGGGCAGCAGCCTTTCTTCGCTCACACGGTCCGCTTCGACGACCTTCAGCGGCAGCACGAACCAGAACGTCGAGCCGCGGCCGAGCTCGCTCTCGACGCCGACCTCGCCGCCCATGAGCTCGACGAGGCGGCGCACGATCGAGAGGCCGAGGCCCGTGCCGCCGAAATGCCGCGTCGTCGAGGAGTCTGCTTGAACGAACGGCTGGAACAGCGTCGGGAGCGTTCCGGAAGCGATGCCGATGCCGGTGTCCCGCACTTCGAAGCGGGCGAGCACGTGATCTTCATGCCGGCCGGAAACGGCGACGTGCACGGTGACGCCGCCTGCATGAGTGAATTTGATGGCATTGCTGATGAGGTTGATGAGACATTGCCGGATGCGCTGGCGGTCGCCCACGACGCGACGCGGCACCTCCGGCCCGACGCCCACCTCGAGGCGCAGGCCCTTCGCGGCGGCTTGAAAGGCGAGGATGGCGCGGGTCTCGGCGACGCTCGCCGGCAGGTCCATCTCGACGGAATCGATGTCGAGCTTGCCCGCCTCGATCTTGGAGAAGTCGAGAATGTCGTTGATCACGGCGAGCAGCGAGTTCGCGCTGGCATGGATCGTTTCGGCGTAGTCGCGCTGCGCGGTGTCCAGCTCGGAGTCGAGCAGGAGGCTCGTCATGCCGATGATGCCGTTCATCGGCGTGCGAATCTCGTGGCTCACGTTCGCAAGAAAGGCGCTCTTCGAGCGGCTGGCGGCCTGGGCCGCCTCCGAGGCCTGGATGAGCGCATCGCGCGCCGCGCGCGCCTCGGTCACATCTTGCATCGAGCCGGCAAGGTGCAGCGGTCGGCCGCTCGCGTCCCGCTCCGCTTCTCCACGCATCCGCGCCCAGCGGTACATCCCGGATCCGGTCCGCATGCGCACTTCCACGTCGAACGGCTCGTTCTGCTCGAAGTGCGCGCGCTGCGCGGCGCGGCAGGCTTCAAGGTCGTCGGGATGGACGAGACTCTCGGGCGTTTGCACGACCCCGGAAACCCGGCCTTCGGCAAACCCGAGAATCGCCTCGAAGCGCGGCGATACCCACAGGGAATTGCCGACGAGGTCCCACTCCCACAGTCCATCCTGCGTTCCGCGGATGGCACGGTCGAAGCGCTGGCGAGCCGTCCTGAGGGCGTCCTCGGCAAGCTTCTGCTTGTGGATGTCCTGCATGGACCCGCACACTCGGACGGCGCGGCCCTCCGAATCGAGCTCGGGCTGACCGCGAACCAGGAACCATCGATAGGTGCCGTCTTTCAGGCGCAGCCTGAGGTCGTGCTGGTAGGGCATTCCGGAGATCCGGTGCCGGCGGACCAGCTCTCGGGTCGCGGCGCGGTCCTCGGCGGGCGTGATCGCGGCCACATCGTCGATGGTCTCGAGCTTGAGCTCGCCGGGGCCGTAGCCGAGCAGCGCATAGTAGCTGGAGGACGCCCAGTGCTTGCGGGTGAGCAGGTCCACTTCCCAGTGCCCCTCATGCAGCGACAAGGAGGCGCGCTCGAGCCGGCGCTGCGCGTCATCCAGAGCTTCGGCCTGCGTGCGGAACTTTTCGGCCGCTTCGACTTCGACGGTGATATCGCGCGTCGCGCCGAGCGCGCGTAACGGGCGGCCGCTCTCGTCGCGCAGGAACTTCTGGTAGAGCTGCAAGTGGCGAATCTGGCCCTTGTTCCCGCTGCGGCGCATGCGGATGGTCATGCTCCCGGTGCCGTCGGCGAGCGCCTTCAGAGTAGCGGCCTTCACGACGGTCGCATCCTCCGGAAGGATGCTCGCGATCACACGCCGTCCGAGCTCCTGCGGGTCGGACGCATCCCCGAACTCCGCGTGCACGCCGTGAAACCAGGTGAATCGCTCGAGCGTGTAGTCGTACTCCCAGCATTCGATTCCCGCGGCTTCCGCCGCGAGGGTCAAATGATCCAGGAGCTTGCGCTCGTGCTCCGCGTTGCGGCACAGCTGCTCTGCGGCCTCGAACTCGCTCGTGATGTCCCAGCTCACGCCGAGCGATCTGACGGGCCGGCCCTGAGCGTCGGTCCACGTACGCGCGTAGGCCTGAATGTGCCGGATGGAGCCGTCCGCAAGCTGCAGCCGGTAACGGAACGAGGCGTCCGGATTGCCCTGCGCGAGGGCCTCGTTGATGACTCGGTGGCCGACGTTCATGTCGTCGGGATGCACCCAGCGGAACAGCTCTCCGCCGAGCTCCTGGCCGTAGTGCCTGTTCGTTGCCGCCCGGGCCAGCCGATTCTCGTCCCACGAGATCTTCTGGGTCGTCCAGTCGAGCTCCCAGACGAAGATGCCTGCGGCTTGCGTGGCGATGCTCAATCGCTCGAGTAGCTCGTGCTCTGTCAGCGAGTCGTTGGTCGCCATCGTGGATATCGCAGCCGCCCCCGGTGACCAGGGCCGACCGATACTAGGGATGTGACCGGATGGCGACAGAGACCCACGTACCGAAACACAGTCTGCCGCGAAGGAGTGAGAGGCGGATCACACTCCCGAAATGACTGCTCCGCGCCGATCGGCGAGGCGGCCGAGGCCGCTCAGGCGGGCTCGTTGAGCGTGTGGATGAGGTACCCGCCCGACTTCTCGTCGCGCTCGAGGGCGAGCAGGCGCCGAGCGGCCGCTTCCTCGAGCAGGCGGTTGAACGAGCGGAATCCGTAATAGCTCTCGTTGAAGCCCGGCCGTACGCGCTTCAGGGCCTGCTTCACCATGGAGCCCCATACCTTGCCTTCCTCGCCGCGCTCGGCGGACAGCGCATCGACGGTTGCGAGGACCAGATCGAACGCCTCCTGCTTCTTGTCCTCGTCGCGCTCCTTGGATTCTCCGGCTGGCGCGGCGGCCGCCTCCGATGCAGATGCCGGCTCGATCGAGGGCTCTCCGGCCGCCTTCTTGCGCGTGCCGCGGCGCGATTTCTGCTCTCTCACCAGGTCGTCGTAGTAGATGAACTCGTCGCAGCTCGCTATCAGCAGGTCGGAGGTCGAGTTCTTCACGCCGAGGCCGATGACGCCCTTGTCGTTCTCGCGCAGCTTGCTCACGAGCGGGGAGAAATCCGAATCGCCGCTGATGATCACGAACGTGTCCACATGCGGCTTGGTGTAGCAGAGATCGAGCGCATCGACGACCATGCGGATGTCCGCGGAGTTCTTGCCGGACTGCTTGACGTGAGGAATCTCGATGAGCTCGAAGCCCGCATGGTGCATGCCGGCTTTGAATTCCTTGTATCGCTCCCAGTCGCAGTACGCCTTCTTCACGACGATGGAGCCTTTGAGCAGGAGCCGCTCGAGAACCCGCTTGATGTCGAACTGGGCGTAGCGCTCGTCGCGCACTCCGAGCGCGATGTTCTCGAAGTCGCAGAAGAGCGCGAGATTGGCGGTCTCCGGCTGGGCGCTCACGGGCTCACCGGAGCGAACGTCGGCGTCTCGCCGAGGTCGAGCCGCTTGGCGAGCGGCACGCAGAAGATATCGATGGGCGTGGAACGCCCGCGCAGCGTCATAGGCGGCAGCTCCACGGCGTGGATGTCGACGCCGCTCGCATCGAGCGAGCGCTTGACGGTGCCCGAGAACACCATCTCTCCCGCGCGGGCGCGCTGGCACAGGCGCGAGGCGATGTTCACGGCGTCGCCGATGATGGTGTAGTTCATGAACATGGCGGAGCCGACGTTCCCGGCGACCACATCGCCCTCGTTGATTCCGATGCCGAGGCCGGTCTCGATCTGATGGCGATCGCGCCAGGATTCGGCAAGGTTGTTGAAGCGCTCCAGCATCTCCTGCGCCGCAAGAATGGCCCGGGCCGAGCTGTCGCTTTGTTCGAGCGGCACGCCGAAGCCCACCATGAGGCAGTCGCCCGCCATGTGAAAGACGGTGCCTCCGTGCTGAAAGGCGATCTCGACGAGCAGAGAGAAATACTCATTGAGCAGCGGCACCACCTCGTGGGGGCTCAAGCGCTCGGAGATGCCCGTGAAGCCGCGCAGGTCGGCGAACATGACCACTGCGCGGGTGCGGATGTCCGAGGAAGCGAGAATGCTGTCGCGCAGCTCCGAGTTGTCGAGGATCCGGTCGGCGAGCTGGGGCGAGACGTAGCGGCGAAACGTCCGGCGAAGCTCCTCGCGCCGAGTGACTTCGGCTCTGAGCGCTGCGTCGGCCGCCTCGCGGCGCGCGGAACTCTGGCGCGCAAGCGCGGTGAGGCGGGTGAGCAGCACCTCGCGCGAGACCTGGCGCGTGACGAAGTCGTCGGCGCCCGCGGAGAAGGCATCTACCCGCAGCTTCACGCTGCGGCTAACGACGATCACCGGCAGGTGCATGGTAGCCGGATGCTCCTTCAAAGATCGGCACAGCTCGAGCGCTTGCAGCTGTGGGGCATCGGCGTCGACGAAAATGAGGTCCGGAACGTAGTCCGCGAGGCGGGCGACCGCTTCGGCCGTCGTCGCGAACGGTTGCAGCTCGAAGCGCAGCTCCGAGCTGCCGTCCGCCACGAGCGGCAGCACCGCGGCGCATTCGCCCGCCGCGAGGACGCGCAGCAGCGGGCCGCAACGAATCAAATGACTACTCTCGATTCCGTTCTTCATCCGAATCCTGCTCCAGCCGGTCGGCTCCATTGTGCACGCGCCGCAGCGCCTCTGCAGCGAATTCGTTCGGAGGCAATCCCGAGCGCGAGCCCACGCTTTCCAGTCGATCGATGAGCTGATCGACCAGGCGGCCCAGGAACTCGACCTCGAGAGGCGACATCGAGGCCAGCAGAAAGCTCGACATGCGGTCCATGTCCGGCGCGAACGATCGGCAGACCGTCCAGCCCTTCGGCGTGAGCCGCAGCATCTTGCGCCGGCGGTTGTCGGGGTCGCGCCGATCGGCGATCCGGCCTTGGCGGCGCAGGGTCGCGACCGACCGGCTGACGTTCATGGGATGCATCCCCGTCGCATCGCACAGCTCGTGCGCGGCGGCTTCCGGCATGGAAGCGAGCGTGACGAGCACGCGCGCGTCGTTGATCGTGAGGTGGTAGCGCTCGGCGAAGCGGGAGAAGAAGGGCCTGTTGATGAGGTTCGTGAGCTTCATCAACCGGTACCAGACCGACTGTTGCGACAGCGCCGGCTCGCCGGCCGCTGCGGCCGCGCGTTGCCGGCCGACGGGAGCCGCTGCCTGCAAAAGTGCTGCGGCATCCCGGCCGTGTGCCGGTCTCGACATGTCCAAGCGTTCGGCTTTGTGCATCTTGTCAGTGGTTCTTGAGTCCGCGATTATACGTCGCAGCCCGACCGGCGCGAACCTATGCAGCCCAGGTTTAACCAGAAAGTTGCCGTCGTCATTGGCGGCAACAGCGGCATCGGCCTAGCGTCGGCGCATGCGTTCGCGCTGGAGGGGGCGCGCGTGGTCGTCACTGGCCGGGATACGGCCACGCTCGCACGCGCGGTGGCATCCATTGGCGCCGGCTCGCTCGCCGTGCGGTGCGACGTGTCCAATCTGCGCGAGATCGATGCGCTGATGGATGAGATCCGCACGAAGCTCGGACGCATCGATGTCCTCTTCGTCAATGCCGGCGTCGGCGCATTCATCCCCATCGAGGCCGTCACGGAGGAGGATTGGGATCGCCTGATGGCTGTGAACCTCAAAGGCGTGTTCTTCACGGTGCAGAAGGCCCTCCCGCTCATGTCGCGCGGGGCGGCGATCGTGCTCAACTCCTCGATCGGCTGGAAGAAGGGCATTCCGACGGGATCGGCCTACGCGGCGAGCAAGGCGGGCGTCCGTGCCCTCGGGCGCAACTTCGCGGCCGAGCTCGTGGGGCGCGGCATTCGCGTCAACGTCGTGAGTCCAGGTCCGGTGGAGACGCCGATCATCGGGCGCACGGTGGGGCTATCGCCCGAGAGGATTCCGCAGCTGCGCAAAGAGATGCTCGCGAACACGCCGATGAAGCGCATGGGCGAGCCGTCGGAGGTCGCCCGCGCCGCGCTGTTCCTGGCCTCGGACGAGGCTTCTTTCATCACTGGAGTTGATCTGCTGGTCGACGGCGGTGCAGCAAGCTTCTGAGAGCCCGATCGGCGCTGGCGCCAATCATCGTGGGCGCCAATCGTCGCGGGCGCCGGGCAGAGCGGGCTTTCAGGAGAACATCCCGCGCAGGATGCGCTTTTGCACCTTGTCGCTCGCGTTGCGCGGCAGAGCATCCAGGAACTCCACCCGACGTGGGCGCTTGTAGGATGCAAGACGCTCCCGGCAATGCATCTCGATCTGCTCCGCGGAGGCGGTCTTGCCCGGCCACAGCGCGATGGCCGCGCAAACCGTCTCGCCGTAGAGCGGATGGGGAATGCCGAACACCGCCGCTTCGCGCACGGCGGGATGGGTGGCCAAGACGTTCTCGACTTCCTTCGGATAGATGTTCTCGCCCCCGCTGATGATCACGTCCTTGCGCCGGTCGACGAGGGTGAAGAATCCTTCGGGCTCCGCCCGTGCAAGGTCGCCGGTGTAGATCCATCCGTCGCGAATGGTCTCGCGGGTGGCCTCGGGGTTGCGCCAGTAGCCGATCATCCCCATCGTGCGCTGATTGACGATGATCTCGCCGATGCCCCCGACCTCGACCGGGTTGCCCTGCTCATCGACGATGCGGCTCTCGGTGAGGAGCGCCTGGCGTCCGGTGGTCTGGGACCAGCGCTCGTGGTCTTCGGAGCGCAGCACGCTCACCATTCCGGCCTCCGTCGAGCCGTAGAGCTGGTTGAAGCGCGCCCGGGGGAACATCTCCCGCGCCTTGGCGAGCGTCGGAGGCGTGATGGGCATGGAGCCATAGAAGATCTTGTCGAGACTGGAGAGATCGTACTGCCCGATGCGCGGGTGGAACGCGAGCATCGCGAGGGTCGTCGGAACGAGGATGGCGAGCGTGATGCGGTGCTGCTCGATGAGCGCAAAGATCGTCTCGGGATCGAACGAGCCTCGATGGATGATGCCGGTCGATCCCATGAACAGGCTCTGATGCAGCGCCATGTTGAGTCCGGCCGCGTGGAACAAGGGCACGGCCATCAG
>JASHTA010000459.1 GCA_030040795.1 Gammaproteobacteria bacterium
TCCTCACCGCGACGCTCGCGATGCTGCTGCTCGACCGCTATTGCGGCTTCCACTTCTTCACCGATACCGCGGGCGGCAATTCAATGATGTTCATGAACCTCATCTGGGCCTGGGGCCATCCGGAGGTCTACATCCTCATCCTGCCGGCTTTCGGCATCTACTCCGAGGTGGTCCCGACCTTCTCCTGCAAGCCGCTCTTCGGCTACCGCTCGATGATCTACGCGACGATGGTGATCTGCCTCATCTCCTTCACGGTGTGGCTCCACCACTTCTTCACGATGGGCGCGGGCGGCGACGTGAACGGCTTCTTCGGCATCATGTCCATGATCATCGCCGTGCCGACCGGCGTGAAGATCTTCAACTGGCTCTTCACGATGTACGGCGGGAACGTGCGCTTCGCCTCGCCCCTGTTGTGGTCGGTCGGGTTCATCGTGAGCTTCGCGATCGGCGGCATGACCGGGGTGCTGCTCGCCGTGCCGCCCGCCGACTTTCAGCTGCACAACAGCTTGTTCCTGGTCGCGCACTTCCACAACGTCATCATCACCGGCGTGCTGTTCGCCGCCTTCGCCGGCTCGACGTACTGGTTTCCCAAGGCCTTCGGCTTTGTGCTCGACGAGCGGCTCGGCAAGTGGGCCTTCTGGCTCTGGCTGATCGGCTTCTGGGTCGCGTGGGCGCCCGGTTACGCGCTCGGCCTCGAGGGCATGACGCGGCGCCTGCAGCACTACGACCGCGCCGACTGGCATCCGGCGCTGCTCGTGGCCGCGGCGGGGGTTGTGATCATTCTCATCGCCATCCTGGTGCAGATCGCGCAGCTCGTGGTCTCCATTCGCAGTCGCGAGCGGCGGCGAGACCTGACGGGGGATCCGTGGGATGGACGGAATCTCGAGTGGGCGACCGCCTCGCCGCCTCCGCCTTTCAATTTCGCCGTGCTGCCGAACGTCGCCGACCAGGAGCCCTACTGGGACATGAAGCTGCGTGCGCGCGAGACCGGCCATCTTCAAACGCCCGAGCCCCATTACGAGCCGATCCAGATGCCTCGCAATTCGCCGACCGGATTTGTCTGCGCCTTCTTCTCCGTGGCGACCGGCTTCGCGCTCATCTGGCACATCTGGTGGCTCGTGCTCGTCGGGCTCGCCGGCGCGTATGCGACGTTCGTCGTGTTCGCGTGGCGCGACCATGACGAGGCGCTGATTCCGGCCGATGAAGTGGCCCGCCTCGACCGCGCCAACCGCGCCGCGCGCTCCGCGGCTTTGCAACGGGAAGCCGTTACGTGAGCGCGCCCTCGGCTGCGCTGCGCGCCGCTCGTGATCCCTACCACCTCGGCCACGAGCCCGCTGCGGGCGTACCGGAGTTCAGCGGGCATGGCGGCGGAGGCCCGGCGCCGAAGCGGATCGTCGTCGGCTACGGGTTCTGGGTTTTCATTCTTTCCGACGTGGTGATGTTCTCGGCGTTCTTTGCCACGTATGCCGTGCTGCTGAATGCCCGAGCCGGCGGACCCGGGCCGCGCGACCTCTTCGACCTGCACATGACGGCGATCGAGACCGCCTGCCTGCTCACCTCGAGCTTCACCTGCGGGCTCGCAAGCATGGCGGTGAGTGCGCGCAGCCTCATCTGGACGGAGGTTGCCCTTCTCCTCACCGGTGTGCTCGGTGCGGCATTCATCGGTATCGAGATCAACGAGTTCGTGCGCCTCGTGGCGCGCGGCGCCGGCCCCACGCACAGCGCCTTCCTCTCTGCATTCTTCACGCTGGTCGGTTGTCACGGCGTCCATGTGAGCTGCGGAATCCTGTGGCTCGGGACCATGATGGCGCAGTTCGCCGCAAAGGGGTTCCGGCAGGATATCCGCCACCGCTATCTGTGCTTCTCGCTGTTCTGGCACGCCCTCGACATCATCTGGATCGGCATCTTCAGCGGCGTCTACGTCATCGGAGTGGTCACGGGATGAGCTCCGACCCGGGAAGCACTGGCCGTACGCCCCCAGAGCCCGCCCAACTCGCGCAGGCCGCCCAGGCGGCCCAGCCCGCGCAGCCCGCCCCTTCCGAAGAGGAACTGTTCGATGCCGGATCCCGTGTCGGCGAAGACCGGATTGCGGGTGAGCCCTCGCCCGTCCTTCCCGAGAACACCCTCCGCGCGGAGCTGCGGCGGTACGTAATGGGTTTCGTTCTCTCGGCACTGCTGACCGCCGCGGCGTTCCTTTCCGTCGGGACGCACCTCATCTATGGTCCAGGCATCGTCATGGCGGTCGTCGTGTTCGGGCTCGCCCAGGTCGGTATCCATCTCGTGTTCTTCCTGCATCTGACGACCGCGCCGGACAACGCCAACAATGCGCTCGCTCTCGCCTTCGGCTTCCTGATCGTGTGCCTGATCGTGTTCGGCTCGATCTGGATCATGGCCCATTTGAATCACAACATGATGCCGCCGCGAGAGTTGGTGGAAATGCAGGGCTGACGCGCGGGTAGCCCGCGTGGGCCCGTGCCGCGCTCTGCGGCCGACGCTTCGATCTGCGGCTCGCGCCCTGATCTAGTGGCCGATCTCGACCTGGAGCCGGTTGGGTCCGCAAACCAGCCGCTGAAGCATCACGGATCGCTCGACGAGCGCCGCGCCCCGACGATGGGGGTTCGCTTCGGTGGTGAACGGGAGGCGCTGCCCGTTCAGCGCGATCGCGTCGACGCCGCAACCCGCGGGGCCAACGCGATAGAGAACCTCGAACGGCCGATCCATCAAGGTCACCTGCACGCGCAAGCCGTCGAGCGCCGGCGGAATGACCGGATCGACGCACAGAGTGTTCGCTTCGCAGGTCAGGCCCAAGAAGCGCCGGACGATGAGTCCGAGCGCGATCCCGGCCCCGCTCGAATACACTCGCCAGCCGCCATCCAGCTCGATCGCGCCACGGGCCACGCGCCCATACTCCGCGCTCGCCTGGTACCGATCCGCGAATGCCGCATCGGAGCTCGAGTAGTAGCAGTTCGCCTGGCGCAGCGTCGCGGTGGGCACGATGTGGCGGATGCCGATCGGATTCGCCTGACAGAGCGCGCGAAAGAAGCGATCTGCCTCGCCCATGTGCGCCAGCGCCTGTGCGTAGCGCAGATGCGCATGCATGTACATGAGACCGATTTCCCGGCCGAAGAACGCCGCGCTCTCCGCCCGCTGGAACAGGCGCTCCGGGCCGCCGTGGTAAGGCATCGGCCTGTCGAAGAGCCGCAGTCCGTCCGGTCCGGTCAGATGGGCGTCGATGAGGGCCAGGTGCTGACGGGCCTCCTCCGGAGTCAGCAGATCCTCGAGGATTGCGTGCACCATCGCGAGCGCGCTGTACCGCACTCCCGTCATGTCGTCGCGCGGGTGAAGCAGATAGCGCACGCCCCCGGGCTCGAACAGCGCATAGCCGGCGAGCACCCCGTCGATGAGAAGAAGGCGCCGGAAGTCGGCTCGCACCGCCTGCGCCGCGCGCTCGAGGCGGCTCGCGGCCTCTCCCTTTCCGATCTTCCGCAGGACCCCGGCAAGCGCCGTCAGGGCCTGAAAGTGCAGCGTCACGGTCCACGCGCTGCACAGGCGGTCGCGCATCGCCGGATCGGCCGGCTGCAACGAATCGTTCCAGTCCCCGTGGCCATAGGCCGCGAGCGAGGTGCC
>JASHTA010000460.1 GCA_030040795.1 Gammaproteobacteria bacterium
GCTCAAGGAGCACGACGCCGCCGTGCAGCACTACCTCGACCGCTTGCGGGCGCAGGGACCGCTGCCCGCCCATCCCGAGTCCGAGCACACGAAGGCCGTGGCCGGGAGCAGGCCGTGAGCGCGGAGCGCGCGTCATGAGCATCGAGTGCAAGGCATCAGCATCGAGCGCAAGCATGAGCATCGAGCGCAAGGCATGAGCGCCGGGCGGTTCATCACGCTCGAGGGTGTCGAGGGCGCGGGCAAGTCGACCGTGGCGCGCTTTGCACAGGAGTGGCTGAGCACACACGGCGTGCAGGCGGTGCTCACACGCGAGCCCGGAGGAACGCCGCTCGCGGAGCGGGTCAGAGATATCGTGCTGCAGCCGGGCGCCGAGGCCATCCCGCCGGAGGCGGAGATGTTGCTCATGTTCGCTGCGCGGGCGATTCACCTCGCGAGCCTCATCCGACCCGCGCTCGCGCGCGGTGAATGGGTCATCTGCGACCGCTTCACCGATGCCACGCGAGCCTATCAGGGCGGTGGCCGGGGAGTGCCCGACAGCGTGATCGACCACCTGGCGAAGCTCGTGCATGGCGATCTGTGGCCGGACCGCACCGTGTTGCTCGATCTGCCGGTGCGAGAAGGACTCGAGCGCGCCCGCGGGCGCGGAGGTGCGGCGGACCGCTTCGAGCAGGAACGCGAGCCGTTCTTCGACCGCGTCCGCCAAGCGTATCGGCTTCTCGCCGAGCGCGAGCCGACGCGGATCCGCATCGTCGACGCCAGCCGTCCGCTCAGGGCCGTTCAGAGCGACGTGGCTGCCGTGCTGGATGAGCTCTTGTGAGCGGTTCCTCTCCCTGGCTCGAGGAGGCGAAGGCCTCCATCGCGGAAGCTCATGCGGCGGGCCGCATGCCCCATGCCGTGCTGATACAGGCCGCTGCGGGGATCGGCGGAGACTCCCTCGCCACATGGACCGCGCAGCTCGTGCTCTGTACGGCCCGGCGGCCCGACTCTCTGGCGGCTCGATCCCGGAGCGGGCAGCCGGGTGGAGGAGGGGGACCTTGTGGCGAGTGCGTGAGCTGCCGCCGTGTAGCCGAGGGACAGCATCCCGATCTGACGGCGGTGCGGCTCGGCGAGGATTCCCAGCAGATCCGCATCGAGCAGATCCGGGAGCTTTGCGCGGAGCTCGCCCTGACGAGCCACCAGGGCGGCTACAAGGTCGCGATCATCGATCCGGCCGATGTGCTCAACCGCTTCGCCGCCAATGCACTGCTCAAGACGCTCGAGGAGCCTCCGCCGCGCACCGTTCTGGTGCTCGTCGCGGCGCAGCCATCGCGGTTGCCGGCGACGCTGACGAGCCGTTGCCAGCGCATTCGAGTTCGTCGGCCCACGCGTGGGGAGAGTCTCGCGTGGCTCGAGGGTACACGGGGCCCTGGGGACTGGAACGACGTGCTCGATCTCATCGGCGAGGCGCCGGTTGCGGCCGCGTCGCTCGACCCTGCGGCCGTCGGTACGCTGCGCGCCGAGGCGCTCCGAACGCTCGGCGAGATTCGCGCGGGGGCCGCCGACCCTGTCCAGACGGCCGAGAGCTGGAGCCGCTCCGAGCTGCCGCTGCGGCTCCTGTGCCTTGAGAACTGGCTCACGGAATGCATTCGGCGCGGCCTCGGCGCAAGCGCCCACGCGCCGGAACTGCGCGCCACGACGCACTCGCCGAGCGCGGATTCGGTCATCAATACTCGCGCGCTCTTTCGGCTGCTCGACGAGGTGCGCGAGCTCAAGGTGGCGCTCGCGGCGCCGATAAACCGTTCGCTCGCGCTCGAGAGCCTGCTACGATCGATGCAGGCGTGAGGGAAGCGGGCAACCCGGGGGACGCGGCAACGAGGAACGAAGAAGACATGACGGCACGGGTCGGAGCCAACAAACCGGGGCTGCTCACGCTCACCATCAAGGACAAGAGCGCCCTGTATCTCGCGTACATGCCGTTCGTGCGCAACGGCGGCCTATTCATCCCGACCAACAGCAACTACCGGCTCGGCGACGAAGTGTTCATGCTGCTCAACCTCATGGGCGAGGATGAGAAGCTGCCGGTCGCCGGCCGTGTCATCTGGGTCACGCCGAAGGGCGCGCAGGGCAAGCGCACCGCCGGCATCGGCGTGCAGTTCAGCGAGCAGGATCGCGGCCAGACACAAAAGAAGATCGAGACCTATCTCGCCGGAGCGCTGTCCGGAGACAAGCCGACACACACCATGTAAGGTGGCCGTCCGTTCAGCCGCGTGCCCCGGCGTGAAGGCCTCGCGTGACTTCGCTCCCTGCCGTGCTCGAGTTCCTGCTGCCCTGGAACTTCTCGCCGACCGCGCTCACCGTGATCGGGGCCGCCGCGGTGCTCTACACCGTGGGTGTGCGGCGCATGCCGTCGCGAACGTCTACCGGCTCCCGCATCGCCTTCTACCTGGGGCTTGCGCTCATCTACTGCGCGCTTCAGACCCAATGGGATTTCTACGCCGGGCACATGTTTTTCGTGCATCGCCTGCAGCACCTCGTCCTGCACGATGTGGGCCCATTCCTGCTGGCACTTTCCGCTCCGGCCCCGGCGCTCGCATGCGGTCTGCCCGACTCTCTGCGCCTGCGGCTGCGGCGCTTGGGTCCCGCATTGCGTGGACCTGCCCGCGTCATTTTCGATCCTTGGACGGCGACCGCGCTGTTCGTCGGCAGCCTGTGCCTGTGGGTGTCCCCGCAGATCCACTTCTACGCCATGGTGAGCAACTGGCTGTACACGCTGATGAACTGGAGCGTAGTGCTCGGCGATCTGCCGTTCTGGTGGCTGATCCTCGACCCCCGACCGCGCCCGCCGGCGAGGCTCGGCCAGGGCATCAGAATCCTGATGCTGGTCCTCGTGATGCTGCCGATGATCCTGGTCGGGGCGGTCATCGGCCTGTCCCGGCACGACCTCTATCCCGTGTACGAGATCTGCGGCCGGTTCTTCCCGCTCGATGCGGTGACCGATCAGCAGATCGGCGGCCTCATCATTTGGATTCCGGGCAGCCTGCTCGCCACCGTCGCGGCGCTGATCGCGCTCCGCCGGGCGATGTGGCAATCCGAAGCGCGCGAAAGCGTCCGTCTCAGCCTGGACGGCGCAGACCGACGCCTCCGCTCGTCAGGCCGCCCTTGAGCACGTACGCATCGAATCCCCGCTCGACGAGGATGTAGGCCGCCGCGGAGCTGCGCCTCCCGGTGTCGCAGTAAACGACGTAGGGCGTATTGGGATCGAGCGTCGAGAGCTTCAGCCGTATGAAGTAGAGCGGGACGTTGAGCGCGTCCTCGATGCGCATGTTCTGATGCTCGCTCGGCAGCCGCACGTCGAGCCACTTGCCGCCGCGGGCGACGATCTCGCGCGCCTGCTCGTAGGTCACCCACTGCAGGAGCGGCTCGTTCATGAGCTCGCGAAAGTCCTGCTTCGCCAAGCGCATCAGCACCCCGTCGGTGATCATCGTGATGGTCGCGTTGCGCTTCGCCTCGGCGATGAGCGCCTCCTCCCCGAAGGTGTCGCCCGTGCCGAGCTCGGCCAGCTTGATACCTTCCTTGTTGAGCGGCGTCTCGCGCGTGACGATGCATTTC
>JASHTA010000461.1 GCA_030040795.1 Gammaproteobacteria bacterium
GGCCTACATCGCTCCCTTGGACGTTCGCTTACCGCGGTCCGGAGAAGCCGACGAGCTGATTGATACTGTTGTGCAACCGGACGTTCTCGTTGTCTGCGACCTCGGCAAGCTCGATGGGCGTGGCATGCGTGGTGCTCCCGACTGGGTCGCGGAAGTGCTCTCTCCGGCAACGGCCAGGCACGATCAGATCGTCAAGCTGCCGGCCTACGAGCGTGCCGGGGTCCGGGAAGTGTGGCTCGTCCATCCCCTGGACCGGATGCTGAGCATCTATTGGCTCGAGAGTGGCCGGTACGGCCGGCCGATCCTCCTCGAGCTGAAAGGCCGAACGGCAATCAGCGCGATCCCCGGTGTGAGCATCGACTGGGATCGCCTTCCGTCAGCGCTTCCGTAAATTCATTCAGCCTGCGGACGGCGGGATATTCGCGTTCAGGCTGAAGAGATTCCCCGGGTCGTAGGCGTTCTTGAGCTGTACCAGGCGCGGATAGTTGTCCCCATACGTGGCGCGTACGCGCGCGCTGTTCTCGCCGGGAGCCGTGTTGACGTAGTATCCGCGGGTGAATCGCTCTACCCCGCTCCACACCTCATCGAGGACGCGGGTATTGCGCTCCGCCTCGGGCTTGTCTGTCCAATCGCCGAACACCATCACATCGTAGGCCGCGTGGCGATTCCAGTACGCCGTCGCGCCGGGAGCCACCCGCGCGACCGCACCGCCCATCTGGGCCAATTCCACGTCGCAATCGAGGGACGGCGGCGTCGCCGCAAAGCGCCGGACCAGCTCGTCGAACAGCGTCGCCGGGGCGCCGGGAAGAAAACCGGTTCTCGTGTACTCCGAGATGCCGCGGGGCACGGCGACAGGGGCATTGCCGACGGCCCCCTGGGCATCGAGATAGCTCACGGCCGCCACGCTGTCGTGCACCGGCGTGCCGAGCCGCTTCAGCGGCTCGAGCAGGCGCTCCCCTTCGCGCGGATCCCCGGAATGGAACACCGTCAGTATGGCGAACCGTCCGGGCCGCTCGGTGCCGGGAGGCGCGTTGTTGACGAGATCGACACCCAGCGTCAGCTCATCGGGAGCGCGCTCGGCGAGTTCTGTCACGGCCACGAGCAGACGGCGGGCCTCGCTGTACGGATAGATCCTGGCCCCGCTCAGCACCGGATGCGCAAGGGGATGCAGCCGGTATTCGAAGCTCGTCACGACGCCGAAGTTGCCGCCGCCA
Source organism: Gammaproteobacteria bacterium (assembly GCA_030040795.1). Taxonomy (GTDB): domain Bacteria; phylum Pseudomonadota; class Gammaproteobacteria; order Steroidobacterales; family Steroidobacteraceae; genus JASHUC01. The sequence goes on from JASHTA010000461.1 coordinate 1,215, forward strand.
CCGCGCACGCCCCAGAAAAGATCCGGATTCTCGGCCTCGCTCGCATGTTTCAACTTCCCGTCCGCCGTGACGATCTCGACCGAGGTGAGATTGTCGCAAGCGAGCCCGATACTGCGCATCAACCGCCCCATGCCGCCACCGAGGGTGAGTCCCGCGATGCCCGTGTCCGTGGCGGTCCCCATGGTCGTCGCGAGCCCGACGGCCTGCGTCTTGCGGTCGACCTCTCCGAGGAGCACCCCGCCCTGCACCCGCGCCCGTCGCTGCTGCATGTCAACCTCGACGGCGCTCATCAGCGACAAGTCGATGGTCAGCCCACCCTCGCAGACGGACTGCCCGGCGAGACTATGACCGCCCCCGCGCACCGCCGTGAGCAGCCCGTGTGCACGAGCGAAATCGACGGCACGAGCAACGTCGGCGGCATCGATCGCGCGCACGATGAGCGCCGGATGGCGGTCGAAGGCTCTGAACCAGAGCGCGCGAGCCTCGTCGTAGCCGGGATCATTCGGCAGGAGCAGCGGGCCCCGAAGACCGGCGCGGAGATCCTTCACGTCCGACGCCGCGAGAAAGACGGGCTTACCCGAGCCGCTGCGCGCGGCGAGCTCACTCGGAATCCCGCCGTTCCTCGCGGCAAAGGCCCACAGCGGACGCGCGGACATGAGCGTGCCGGTGGCGGCCGCGAGTGCGCCGTTGACGAATCCCCGTCTTCCCATCTTCATGCTTTTCGGGCTCCCATGATCTGGATGATTCCGGAGTCGGCGCGAGCGGGCGTCGGTCTCCAGGCCGACATCGATGCTCGAGCGCTCACCGCCGCGTTCAGGGATTGCTGAACACGGCACCGTGCGGAATGGCACTCCCCTGCCAGCCATCCGGCCAGGCTCGCGTGAAGTCGATCGATGCCGGCTCGAGTCTCAGGGCTCCGGTGCGGCGGTTGATCGTCGCAAACCGCAGATGCGTCGAGAGCGCGCCGTAGCCGGTGATTGCCAGGCGATCGCCGTCCGGCTCGAGCGCGAGCCAGTGAGGATATTCATCCGGCGGAAGGAGAATCCGACTGACTTCGTGGGGATGCTCCGGATCGCGCACATCGAGACTCACGACCGCATGGCCGCTCTGCATCGTTTCCACCAGGAAATCACCGGCGACCAACGGTACTTCGCATATGCGGTAGCCGAAGTCGTAGACATGCTGCAGCGTCGGGCTGTCGGTCGCCAGATTCCGCACCAGGAAGAGCCCGCAGTGGAAAGTGGGAACCAGGACCGTCTTGCCGTCGGCCAGCACGCGCGGCTCGGATGAATCGGCCGGCTCATCGTCGATCCACCCTCCCGGCGGCTGCGGAAGCACCATCGTCTTGATCAGCTTGAGGTCGGACAGCCGCCAGACCTGCGCCACGTGGCTCACCTGGGCTCCCATCATATCGGCGCTGCCGGTGACCACGCGATCGAGACTCGCAGCGACCGCCAAACTATAGGGACGAATATTGGCGTGTCCAGGCACGGCCGCGGAGGCGGCCCTCACGACTCGGCCGTGCGGATCGAATTCCACCAGTCCACCGGCAGCGTGATTATATCCGCCCGAATACTGGAACGTCGCCAGGGTATTGCCATTGGCCAGATAGACAAAGGAGTGAGGGTAGCCGTAGGCACCGACGCTGCCCAATTGCCGCAGCAGCCGCGGATGGACGGGATGGTGCAGATCGAAGACATAGGTGCGGCTCGCGAGCCAGTCGTTCGCGTAGAGCACATCGTTCGGCGGCTCCGCATAGTTCGTATGGTGAGCCATGGCGGCCTCGCCGACCGGGAGCATCGTAACGAGCTTGCCGAAGGAGGCGCCCTGTTGGATGTCGAAGACCGCGAGGAAGTCCTTGCCGAGCCCCAGTGTCCGCCGCCATGTCGCGAGGTTTGGCGACATCAGCTCACTCATGGACAGGGGGGCATCAGGGTGCTTCGACTCCATGGCCCACACGAAAAGATAAGGGCTGGAGGCCGGCGCGGCACCCGCGATCCGCGGCACGACCGAAGCGAGGACCGCGATGCAGAGGCTAGTGCCCCACGCCATGCAGCGCGAGACGACGGAGACCGTCCGCAGAGACTGGCACCGACCGAGATCGTTCCGACGCATCGGAACCGTCGATGCGTCCTGCGATGGTCTTGCGAACATCGGAAAACCTCCACGAAATGCGGCAGCGGTCATAGACTGGCACGGGCCGCTCGAGGCTACTTTGCCCAGCGTCTCAGGGCACGTTGCCAGCTCCGCGAGCGTGACGGTAGCACTTCGTAGCAACCGCATCGGTCCAGGTACCCCAGCGGGCACCCCAGCGGGCGCCGTTACGTGCCTTGCGATGAGACACCAGGCAAAAGCCCGGCGCCGCACGCGTGGGAACATGACGCTGGCCGTACCTCTCCTGGCGGCTCAGAGCATGTGCAGCGGCAGCGAAGCAGAGCCCGGCTCTTGCCACGTCCCGGTCCCCGGTGCGGGCGTGACGACACCCTGCCCACGTCCCATCCTGACGGCGAGCGCCGTCTACGAGGGCGCGGCCGGCTTGCACGCCTATCGTGAGGGGAGTGCCGGCACGTGCGCGATCTCTGCGCTCGACGATCCGCGGAGCTTTCGCGCGCAATGTCGGGCCCTCCACCTCGGCTCCGCCGTACTCGCGGACGTGCGCAGCAGCTCCTTGCGCTATCTCCGCTCGGCGCATCACGTCGCGCACGGCGCCTACGATCATTATCAGATCACGTTCAATCTTTCGGGCGACCTGCACTACCGCTCCGGACGGCAGGCGGCGATCGCGCGGCCCGGTGACATTCTCATCGTGGACAGCGCGCGAGAGACGGATGCGTACGTTCGTGCACCGAATCAGGGTTTTTCGCATGCGCTCACTCTCTTCGTTCCGCGCGCGGCGCTCGCACCCTTGAAATGGGCGCCGGGCGGCGGGCATCTGCTGCAATGGAGTCGCGATGAGCCCCTGGTACGCCCGATGCACGATCATCTGTCGCAGATCCTGGAGGCGATCGAGCTCGAGACGCCGGTCGGCGTGGCCGCGGCTGCACAACGCCTGATCGAGCGGCTGGCCGGAAGCGTCCGCGGCCGCACGCTGCTTCCGCCCGCGGTGCGCCACTCCGCGCACCGATCGGCAGCCGATTCGCTCGAGCGACTCATCGAGCGCCGCCTCGGCTCCCACGCCCTGTCCCTCAAGCTGCTTTGCTCGCATTGCGATTGCTCGCGCGCCACGGTTTACCGGTTGCTCGAGGCGGAGGGCGGCCCGATCCGGTATATCCGGCAGCGGCGCTTGCAGCGGGCGTTCCAGGAGCTCATTTCCGGCCGAGTGCCGTTCGGACAGATCCTGGCGCTGGCCGTTCGGCACCGCTTCGCGAGCGAGGCGACGTTCAATCGGGCCTTTCGCCGCACGTACGGCATCCCTCCAGGCGAGATACGCGACATCGCGGCGCGCTCGCGACGTGCGGCGCTCGCGAGGGGTGCCGGAGGCGGCGTCGGGGGAAACGGCGCTCAGGTCATCGACTGGATCAGGACCCTGGAAATCGGGGTGTGATCGACTTCCGGGCGGGACGCAGAGAGCAACGCCCTCCGATGGCGTGGGCGGCACTGCTCGTGATCTCGAGGCACGCCTGGCGCTTTGCCGTCCGTCTCAACGGCGGGTACACTCGCCGCCGCACTCGTTGCGGCGAGTGCGCACGCTGTAAGAGCGGCCCTCACGAGAATCGCGTGATGACCTCCGATGACGGTAGCGGGAGCGCGAAGAGAATAGCCGACCTGCTGGCGTGGGATGCGCACGGTATAACGGCGGCAGACCGTTATGCGCGTCTACGCGCGAACCCACATTATCCGGACGCTGCCCGCGTGTTCGCCCGCGCGATGTTGGCACAAGCGGAGGCGGATCGCGCGGTCGATACCGTCTTGAAGGACGCGGGTCGCAATGTGGCGGCCAAGTGCCTCGCCTATCTACATGTGACCGGCGGCATGACCTTGCCGAGGCTGAAGGCGCTCTGCGCATCGACCGGTCTGGTCAGCCCCGGACGGGCACGGACGCTGCTGCTTTATCTTCAACATCTGGGCTATGCGAAGGCCTCTCCTCGCTGCGATGCCAAGTCGCCTACGCGCTATGAGCCCACCGCGCGCTTTCTCGAGACCTGGCGTCTGCAAATGTGCGCCACGCTGCAGAGCGCAGCCGTCATCGAGCCGGCGGTCGCGAGCGTGCTCGCTCGCCTGGACGTGCAGGCCGTGTTCGAAGGCTATGTGCGCTGCATTAGCGAGGCGTACTTGGAGGGTCTCAAGGACGTCGACACCGAGGACCCATTCTTCCGAACCTTCATGCACAGCTATGCCGGGACTCAGATCGTGCATGGCCTGGTGCTTGCCGCACACGACGCCTTCCCGCCACGGGGTTCCATCGCATTCCAGCTCACCGAGACGGCATCGCGCTTTTCGGTCTCGCGCTTGCACGTGCGCCGCATGATGGAAGCAGCGCAACGGGGCGGGCTCCTTCGCCTCGCCGATGGCGCCGTGGTCTTCACGGCCGCCGGTCGTGCAGCCGTCGACCACATCTACGCCACGCAGTTGATCGTATTTCTCGTTACCGCCGCGCGGATGGTCAGGTCGTGGTCAAAAATGTACATTGAGATTCCGCCGTCCGCCCCCTAGCCTGCTCACGCGACAGGTATATCGCAGAACAAAAGCACTCACTCGCTGCTCGCGGGATCGAGCGGGCGGGGCGTGTCTGTTGGGGACTGCTTATAAGGGGGGTAGGCCGACTTGGGCGCGGGTCTCGACACTGCTGAGCGCGGTCGGCGATGCGCGCCTCCTCGAGAAGAAACGCGAACAGTCGCAGGCTGGAGCGATGCGCGGTCAAGTCGGTCCCAGGAGGGGCTGCGCCGCACCGCGCTCGATTCGTTGAAGCGCCTCGTTGAGCGGCACCTCGACTCGCCCGAGCTCTCGGCCGATTTTATCTGCGCGCGCTCCGGCTGGTCGCGCGCGACGGTCTACCGGTTGTTCGAAACGGAAGGTGGCCTCGCCCGGTACATCCGGCAGCGGCACCTGCTGCGTGCTCTCCGGGAGCTCCTGTCGGGACAGGAGCGGCACCGGCGCATCGTCGACCTGGCGGTCGCGCATCAATTTGCGAGCGAAGCGACCTTCAACCGCGCATTCCGCCGCGCGTTCGGAATTCCGCCGGGCGCGGTCCGCGATCTTGTGGCGAGCTTGTGATCAGCACCTTCGGCTGCGGTGCGATGGGGGATCGGGGCCGAACTCCAGAATCCACACCAGCCCTTCCCGTATCAGTCTGCGCCCGAGCGTAAGCCGTCCTGTCTCATCTAGCTCTCCGGGCAGCTCGCGGAGACTGAAGCGCGGATGCGCCAATGCGAATGCGAGCGGCTCGCGGGCGTGTGCGGGAAACACGATGCGGCGTCCATGGAGCTTGACGACGACCCTCTCGTCATCCCGATGCAGGTGATGCACGACACCGGGACGAACGCCGAGCACGGTCTCGACAGTCAGGTCCGCCAGCGCCTCGAGCTGCCGAATCTGTCCGCGAAGCAACGGCGGGCAATCGGCAATGAACCGCTCGACGAAATGGTCCAGCATGGTATTCGCATCCGCTCGCGCCTGGAGCTGCAGCAGAAGTCCTCGCAGTGCCTCCTGTGCCACCGTGCGATCAAAGCCTTCACGTGCAAACCCGACCGGCAGCGCCTTGCGAAAGGCGGGCTCCTCGAGTGCCGCACGCGAGACCAGCTCGAGGAGCAGGTCGGTCCACGTATAGCGCAGCACGCCCGCGGTGATATGCAGCGATGTAGTGCTCGTGGCCCGCGCCTGGTGCAGCCATCCCCGTGGGATGTACACGACATCGCCCGCGCCGAGCTCGAATTGTCGGGTCGGTACACCGGGACGATGCACGTCCGCATCGTACGTCTGACCTGAAAGCGGCAGCGGGAGCGGCGCATCGTAGATCGTCCAAAGCTTCGAGCCCGATACCTGCAAAACGAATACATCGTGAGTGTCGTAATGGACGTTCGCGCCCTGCTCGCCCGGTGGCGTGAGATAGACGTTCGCCTGCAGAGGCATGCTGAGCTCAATCTCGACCTCGCGGCACAGCCGCTCGAGATTCGGCAGCACCGTATCCAGGAAAGCCAGCGTGAGCGTCGCGCCCTCTTCGAACAGCTGGTAGATCTTCGCGACATCGAGCGTCGAGCCGTCGGTCGTGTAATCCGCCGCGACGATATCGCGGCCCGCACGCTTGACCAGCACGTCCGGATACCGGCGATCGAGCGTGGTGAGGACGCGATCGATGTCGTCGAGCGTCAGCAGCTCGCGGAAGTAGTCCGGCTTCGACCGCTGCACGACGAGGGGGCGCTGCTCCCAGGAATCGCGCAGGAACTCCGGCGGCTGAACGGGATCGAGCAGCCAGGCGAGCCCGCCAGCGCGGCGCGCGATGTCGATGCCGCGCTCCTAGGAACGGGTCGAACGGAAGGCGTGGTCCGGATCGGACTTCTGCGGCTTGTGCGTGTCGGGATCGGAAGAGCGCTGTGCGTCCGGATCCGTGGCCTTCTTGGCATCCGGGTCCGTCGCCCGCTTCGCATCCGGGTCC
>JASHTA010000051.1 GCA_030040795.1 Gammaproteobacteria bacterium
ACGAACAGGTAGAGCGCGACGTGCAGGTAGCCCATGTGAATGCTCGCGCCGCCGGCGAAGATGAGCGGATAGATGATGCCGGCGGCCGTCGACAGCCCACCGATGAACCCGGCCGCGGCGCCGGGCCGGTCAGGAAAGAGCAGCGGCACGAGCGCGAAGGTGCCTCCGGTTCCGAATGACACGAACACGCCCAGGGCGCACAGGACGGCCACCGCGAGAGGCAACGAGCCTGCGAGGCCGGCGGCGGTCAGCGCAGCCATGGCGAGGGTGATCAGGACGAGCGCGATCCCGAGCCAGTGAAGTCGAGGCGCATAGGGCAGGCTCTTCGCGATGAAGGGCAGAGGCGTCCAGCCCCGCCGCTGGAACAGGTCCGACATGAAGCCCGAGAACGGCCGAAACAGCGAAGCCGTGAAGGACTGCACGGCGGCGAACGTACCGGCGGCAACCTGCAAGCCCGCGACGCCGGAGAAGCCGAGCGCCAGGATCGCGCCGTGGAAGCCGCGCGTGAAGTAGCCGGGAAGCCAGGCGTTCATGGCGGTCTCGAGCCCGAAGGACATCGCATAGGCGAGCATCAGCGCGATCGCGATGTAGCGGCTCCACACGAACAGCGTGCTGCGCAGGTCGCTGCGGCTGCGCGCGGTGTCGCATCGCGCGGCCGTCTTGGCCGCGCGCCCGCGCAGGATGTACCAGCCGGCCATGACCATGGCGACCACGCCGAGCCAAAGGAACGCCGAGCGGTAATCGGTGCCGAAAAGGCGCGGGAGGATCAGCGCGCCCGTGCCCGCGCCGACGTTTCCGGTGCCGGCGTAGAGACCTTCCGCCGTGCCGATCTCGTGAGCCTCGAACCACTGCGCGACATGTTGAATGCCGACCACGAACGACACGCCGGCGACGGCCACGATCACGCGCTCGGCGAAGAGCAGCTCATAGCTCGTCGTATACGCCGACGCGATCGACATCGCGCCGCAGCCGGCCAGGATGGTGGCAAACGTCCGCGGCGCGCCGAACCGGTCCGCCGCCCACCCCGCCGCGATCCGGCCGAGCGGCGCCATCCAGAGCGCGGAGCTTGCGAGCAAACCGAGGGCTCCGAGGCTCAAATGGAAGCTCGCGGCGATGCTCGGGCTGAATGCCGCGGTCGAGAACCACATGAGGAAGCACCAGAAGAACCCGGCCGTCGCGATGACGAGCTGCTCCACCTTGTGCGTTGCCATGACGTCTCCCCGCGCCTCTCCGAGAGCGCAAAAGAAAAGCCGCCAACCGAGCGCACGTGCGGCGTGCGTTCGAGTTGGCGGCGTTGCCCGTGCAGATCCGCTCTCCGATCTGCTCCATGCCGTGCTCACGACAATCGGCAGGAAGCCTCCGTGCAACCTCCATGCCACGGCACGCGCACGGACGCGGACGGCTTGTCGTCCAGCGACTTAAGGCAAAGCGCGCGCGGCCGACGCAGCGGCTCGCCACAGGGAGACGACTCAAATGAGAGCAGGCTGCGCCGGTGCTTGCACGGAGTTCGTGCGCCCACGCCTGTGCGGAGCTCGTGCGCGCACGCGCTGGCGTGGAGTTCGTGCGCCACGCGTGCACGGAATCGCGCGCAACCGGCCGGCGCCGGAGAAGTCTAGCGCTCGAGATATTTGCGATACACGGGGAGGGAGGCAGGATCGAAGACTTTCCCATCGAAGAACCGCTCCGCCCTCCAGTCGGCCGAGGGCAGCTTCGCTTGGAGCGGCTCGAGCGCCCGACGATAGAGATCCGGACGATAGGTTGCGGCGATCGCGGCGATGTCCTCTTCCGCGTAGGCGATTTGACCCCAGCGCACCATCTGCGTGTGGAACCACAGAGCGTGGCTCGTCCAGGGAAAAGTCGCGGCATCGCGCGCCGTGGCGAAAAAGCCCTCGAGCTGCCGGTCGGCTTGTCCGGGCAGCAGCACGAGCCGGCCGGCGAGCGCACGGCGCAGCAGCTCGGCGGGAGCGCCGACATACCGCGGCTCGGCGAGCAGCCGAGCGAGCTCGGCGTGATTCTCGGGCTGCTCGCACCACTGCGCGGCGCGGTGGATCGAGCGCACGAGAGCCGCAAGCTCTCGAGGATGGCCGAGAGCCCATTCGCGCCGGCAGGCGAGCACCTTCTCCGGACTTTGCGGCCAGACGGCGGTCGTCGCGAGCGCGATGACTCCGATGCCGGCATGCACCGCCACACTGTTCCACGGCTCGCCGGCGCAGAAGCCGTCGATCTGACCGGCGCGCAGCGCGTCGGCGAGGAAAGGCGGCGGAATCACGACGAGACGCACTTCGCGATCCGGATCGATGCCGACCCCCGCGAGCCAGTAGCGGAGCTCGAAGTTGTGGCACGAGAACGGATACACGATGCCGAACGTGAGCGGCTCGCCGGCCAGCCGCTCCTGCTCGGTCACGGCGCGACGCAGCGCAGCGCCTTGCATGGCCGGTGCGCCGCCCGCCACGGCTCCGGCGCCAGCCATCCGCTCCCACAGAGCGAGTGAGACGGTGATGGCGTTGCCGCCGACGCCGAGCGCGCAGGGCACGACGAGCGGCACTCGCACGTGCCCGACGCCGAGAGTCGAGGCGACGGTCATCGGCGCGAGCATGTGAGCGGCGTCGAAGTGCCCGATGATCGTGCGGTCGCGGATGTTGGCCCACGACGTTTCGCGAACGAGGGTGAGCTCGATACCCTGCTCCGCGGCAAAGCCTTTCTCTGCCGCCGCAACCAGCGACGCGCTGTCGAGCAGCGGCATGAAGCCCACTTTGATCATATCGGTCGCCTCACTTGAGCAGGCGTGCCGCGGTGAGCACGCTCTGGGCCACCTCGACCACGCGCCGGTTCTCGTTCATCGCCGCCTTGCGCAGCAGCGCATACGCCTGTTCCTCGCTCAAGCTCCGCTCCTTCATGAGGATCCCTTTCGCGCGGTCCACGACCTTGCGCTCCTCGAGCGCCTGCTTGGCGTGCTCGAGCTCGTCGCGAATGCGATTGAACGCGTGGAAGCGGCTCACCGCGAGCTCGAGGATGGACTTCACGCGCTCCTTCTTCAGCCCATCCACGATGTAGGCGCCGACGCCGGCGTCCACCGCCGCGGCGATCATGTCCGTATCCGACCGGTCCACGAACATTGCGATCGGCCGCCGCACCAGCCGCGAGACCTGGAACATCTGCTCGAGCACATCGCGATTCGGATTCTCGAGATCGATGAAGATCACATCGGGATCGGCGTCGACGATGCGGCGAAGCACATTCTGCATGTCGCGAACCACGATCACGTCGGTGCAGCCCGCCTCGCGCAGGCCTTCCTCCAGGACGGAGGCCCGCATGACGTTCTGGTCAACCAGCAAAATTCGCAGGCCCCTCTCGCTCATATGCCGGGGAGAGCTGCAACGGGCGTGCCGAGCGAGGTGCATCCGCAGGCATCGAGCGGGCCGGCATTCCGGGGCGAGTCGCACGGCACGAAATGCGTGCCTCAAAGAGCGGGCGTCGGCACGAAACCGTGCGGAAACCGAGCCCCGCGAGGCGGGAGGTTGCCCAATCATTGTGCGGCGCGGCCGGTCTTTGTCCCAATTCGGATCATCGACCCGGCGGCTTGCCGGTCGGCGCGGGCGTAAGTCGTTGTGCGCGTGGAGCGCCGGTCTCTCCGAGGCCGTGGCACACCTGTTGCATCGTGGATGGACGAGCCGGTGAGTTCGACCTGGACTCACCGCACGGAGCGGGCCGCCTCTGGACCCGCACGGCAGCGCCGCCGATCTCGTGCCACGTAATCCCCCGTGAGCACGGGTTTTCAGGCGGCGCTTTTTTTTGCGTTTCCCGCGGAGGAATCCGTCCTCCTCTTCGGATGCGCGATTTTTTGCAGGAGGCCGCTGAAAGTGGGTTGCAGGCCATGACAGCCCGAATCGTCGTCGTCGGCAACGGAATGGTCGGCCAGCGCTTCCTCGAGACGCTGGCGGAAGGCCCCGAACCGCTGCAGGTGACGGTGTTCGCGGAGGAAAATCGCCCCGCCTACGACCGCGTGCAACTCTCGAGCTTCTTCAGCGGCAAGACGGCCGGCGACCTCTCGCTCGCGCCGCCCGGCTTCTTCGAGCGTCACGGGGTCGCGTTGCGCTTGAGCGAGCGCGTCGTCGAGATCGACCGCGAGGTGAAGACGGTGCGCACGGCGCGTGGCCGCGAGGTGGCCTACGACAGTCTCGTGCTCGCCACGGGATCCTATCCATTCGTGCCGCCGGTGCCCGGCCGGGACCGCCCCGCGTGCTTCGTCTATCGCACGCTGGAGGACCTCGAGGCGATCCGAGCCGCCGCGGAGCGCGCACGGTCCGGCGCCGTGGTGGGCGGCGGCTTGCTCGGCCTCGAGGCCGCCAAGGCTCTGCGCGATCTCGGGCTCGAGACGCACGTCGTCGAGTTTGCGCCTCGCCTGATGGCGCTGCAGGTGGACGAGATGGGCGGCGCGCTGTTGCGCCGAAAGATCGAAGCGCTCGGTGTGCGCGTGCACACCGGCAAGAGTACGCGCCAGATCACGGACGGCGCGGGCGCGCGCCATCGGATGAGCTTCGCCGATGGATCCGATCTCGAGGTCGACCTGATCGTCTTCTCGACAGGCATCCGGCCCTGCGATGCGCTCGCGCGGAGCGCAGGTCTCGCGGTCGGCGAGCGCGGTGGCGTGGTGATCGACGACGCCTGCCGCACGTCAGATCCCTCGATCTACGCTATCGGCGAATGCGCGCTGTGGAAGGGAGCGATCTTCGGACTCGTCGCGCCCGGCTACCAGATGGCGCGAGTCGCAGCCGCGCAGATCGTCGCCGCGCACTCCGCCGTTCCCCATGGCGCGTCGAACACCGCCGGCGTCGCATCGAGCGCTGCAACCACCGCCCCCGCCCCCGTGCGCTTCCAGGGCGCGGATCTCAGCACGAAGCTCAAGCTCCTCGGCGTGGACGTGGCGTCGATCGGCGATGCGCATGCAACCTCAGCAGGCGCGCAGTGCTACACGTTCGTCGACGAGCGCCGGCAGACCTACAAGAAGCTCGTGGTGGACGAGACCGGGCGCCGCTTGCTCGGGGGCGTTCTGGTCGGGGACACGGAAAGTTTCGGCGAGTGGCTACAGTTGAAGCTCAACGATTTGCCTCTGCCCGAGCGGCCGGAGGACCTGCTGCTGCCGGCCCCGGCCCCGACACTCGCTCAGTCGCTGCCCGGCGGGACAGGCAGCGCCGCTGATCAGGAGCGGCCGCTGTCCGGCGGCCGGCCCGCGGTCTCGGGCCTCGTGGGGCTCGCGCCTTCGGCCCTGATCTGCTCGTGCAACAACGTCACCCAGGGCGCCATCTGCTCGGCCGTCGAGCAGGGCTGCACGACGCTCGGCGCGATCAAGGCGAAGACCCGGGCGTCGACCACCTGCGGGGGCTGCGCGCCGCTCGTGACGCAGGTGCTCAACGCAGAGCTTCGGCGCCGCGGTGTCTCGGTCGATGCGCGGCTCTGCGAGCACTTCCCGTATTCGCGGCAGCAGCTGTTCCATCTCGTTCGCATCGGGAGCTTGCGTACCTTCGAGGAGATCCTCGCCAAGCATGGCAAGGGTCACGGGTGCGATGTGTGCAAGCCCGCGGTCGCCTCGATCCTCGCCTCCTGCTGGAACGAGTTCGTTCTCGCATCCGACAAGCAGCCGTTGCAGGACACGAACGACTACTACCTCGCCAATTTGCAGAAAGACGGGACGTACTCCGTCGTGCCGCGGATCCCGGGAGGCGAGATCACGCCCGAGAAGCTCATCGCGATCGGGCAGGTCGCGGCGAGATACGGCCTCTACACGAAAATCACCGGCGGGCAGCGCATCGACCTCTTCGGCGCCCGCGTCGACCAGCTGCCGCATATCTGGAGGGAGCTGATCGCGGCGGGATTCGAGTCCGGCCACGCGTACGGCAAGGCGATGCGCACCGTGAAGTCGTGCGTCGGCTCGACGTGGTGCCGCTATGGCGTGCAGGACAGCGTGGGACTCGCGATCGAGCTCGAGAACCGCTACAAGGGGCTGCGCTCGCCGCACAAGCTGAAGCTCGCCGTCTCCGGCTGCACGCGCGAGTGCGCGGAGGCGCAGGGCAAGGACGTCGGCGTGATCGCGACCGAGCGCGGCTGGAATCTCTATGTCTGCGGCAACGGCGGGATGAAGCCGCGCCACGCGGAGCTGCTCGCGGCCGATCTCGACAAGCCGACCCTCGTTCGCTACATCGACCGCTTCCTGATGTTCTACATCCGCACGGCCGATCGCCTGCAGCGCACCGCGACGTGGCGCGACCAGCTCGAGGGGGGGCTCGAGTACCTGAAGCAGGTCGTCTGCGAGGACAAGCTCGGTATCGCCGCCGAGCTCGAAGCCGACATGGCGCGCGTCATCGCGGGCTACCAGTGCGAGTGGAAGAAGGCCATCTCGGATCCGGAGACGCTCGCTCGATTCCGCCACTTCCTGAACAGCGATGCGCAGGACGACCACGTCGTGTTCGTTCGCGAGCGCGGACAGATCCGTCCGGCGACAGTGGCCGAGCGCCGCAAGCGCTCCGAAGGTGTCCCGCAGGAGGATGCCCTCGTATGAGCGGCTGGACGTCCGTCTGCAAGCTCTCCCAGGTGCTGCCGAACGCAGGAGCGTGTGTGCTCGTCGATGGACGACAGATCGCGGTGTTCCGCGCCGCGGACGCCGTGTTCGCGCTCGACAACTTCGACCCGGCCGGCGCGGCGAACGTCCTGTCGCGCGGAATCATCGGGGATGTGAAGGGCGAGCTCGTCGTCGCCTCGCCGCTCTACAAGCATCACTTCAGCCTCTCGACGGGCCGCTGCCTCGAGGATCCGGCTCGCTCCGTCAACGTCTATCCGGTGCGGGTGATGGACGGCCGCATCTGGGTGAGCGCGGAGCCGCAGAGACAGTCGCTCGCCACGCGGCGCCGGCGGCTGGTCGTCATCGGCAACGGCATGGCGGGAATGCGCGTGGTCGAGCAGCTGCAGGAGCTCGCGCCCGATGCGTACGAGGTGACCGTGCTCGGTGCCGAGCCCCAGGTCAACTACAACCGCATCCTGCTCTCGCCGGTTCTCGCCGGCGAGAAGCGCGTGGAGGACATCATCCTGCATTCCCGGGAATGGTACGCCGAGCATCGCGTGACTCTGCATGCCGGCGACCCCGCTGTCTCGATCGACCGCCGCCGCCGAGTCGTCAAGTCCCGGAGCGGACGCGAGCTGCCCTACGACCGGCTGCTGATCGCGACGGGATCGAAGCCGATCGTCCTTCCGATACCTGGCGCCGAGCTTCCCGGCGTGGTCACGTTCCGTGACCTCGCCGACGTGGACTCGATGGTTGATGCCACGCGGCGATACAAACGCGCGGCCGTGATCGGTGGAGGCCTTCTCGGCCTCGAGGCGGCTCACGGGCTCGCGCGGCGCGGCATGGGCGTGACCGTCGTGCATCTTCTCGACTCGCTGATGGAGCGCCAGCTCGACCCGGCCGCCGGGGCGCTCCTCAAGGCGTCCCTGGAGTCCCGCGGCATCGAGTTCCTCATGCCGCGCAAGACGATCGCCGTGCTCGGGACCGAGCGCGTGGCGGGGCTTCGATTCGAGGACGGTGGCGAGCTCGCGGCGGACCTCGTCGTGATGGCCGCCGGCATTCGCCCGAATGTGGATCTCGCCCGCAGCGCGGGCCTGCGCTGCGAGCGCGGCATCCTGGTCGACGACACGATGCAGAGCTACGACCCGAGCGTCTACGCGGTCGGCGAGTGCGTCCAGCACCGCAACAACACGTTCGGCCTGGTGGCGCCGCTCTGGGAGCAGGCGCGCGTCTGCGCCGTCCATCTCGCCGAGGTTGGCGTCAGCCGCTTTCGCGGTGTGCTGCCCGCAGCGCAGCTCAAAGTGACCGGTGTCGAGCTGTACTCGGCCGGCGATTTCGCGGCGGCCGAGGGCGGCGAGTCGCTCGTGCTGCGCGATCGGCGGCGCGGCGTCTACAAGCGGCTCGTCATTCGCGACGGCAAGCTCCGCGGCGTCGTGCTGTATGGCGACACGCGGCACGGACCGTGGTATCTCGGCTTGATCTCGGGCGGCGAGGACGTGACGGCGCTCCGCGACCAGCTGCTCTTCGGGCCGTCCGGCGCCGTCAAGGCCGGGTAGCGCGCCATGGCGCCGGCGGCCGTCCGAACGACCTGTCCGTATTGCGGGGTCGGGTGCGGGGTGCTCGCGAGCGGCGTCGACGGCGCGGTCACGGTAGCGGGCGATCCGCGCCACCCCGCGAATCGCGGCCGGCTCTGCTCGAAGGGCCTGGCGCTCGGCGAGACCGTGGGTCTCGAGGGCCGGCTGCTGCATCCCGAGATTCACGGAGTGCGTGTCGGCTGGGGCCGGGCGCTCGATCACGTGAGCGGGGAGCTCGCGCGGATCGTGGCGGAGCATGGCCCGGACGCCGTGGCGCTCTACGCCTCGGGCCAGCTGCTCACCGAGGACTACTACGTCGCGAACAAGCTCATGAAGGGCTTCATCGGCAGCGCCAACATCGACACCAACTCGCGCCTGTGCATGTCATCGGCCGTGGCGGGCCACCGGCGCGCATTCGGCGAGGACCTGGTGCCGGGATGCTACGAGGACCTCGAGCTTGCCGAGCTGATCGTGCTCGTCGGCTCGAACGCCGCGTGGTGTCATCCGGTCCTGTTCCAGCGCATCGCCCAGGCGAGGGAACAGCGCCCGCAGATGAAGCTGGCCGTGATCGATCCGCGGCGCACGGCCACCTGCGACATCGCGGACCTGCACTTGCCCGTGCGTCCCGGCACGGACGTGTGGCTGTTCAACGGCCTGCTGGCCTATTTGCAGCGGCAGGGCCTCGCCGATGCCGCCTTCATCGCCGCACACACGGAAGGCGCCCGGGAGGCGCTCGAGGCCGTCGAGGCGTCGACGCCGGATGAGGAATCGGTTGCGCGAGCCTGCGGTGTCGATGCTTCGCGGATCGGCGAGTTCTATCAAATGTTTGCCGCGGCCGAGAAAGTGGTGACGGTGTTCTCCCAGGGCGTCAATCAATCATCGAGCGGCACCGACAAGGTCAACAGCATCATCAACTGCCACCTGCTCACCGGCCGCATCGGACGGCCGGGCATGGGGCCGTTCTCCCTCACCGGACAACCGAACGCCATGGGCGGCCGCGAGGTTGGAGGCATGGCGAACATGCTGGCCGCCCACATGGATATCGAGAGCGAGGCGCATCGCCGCATCGTGCAGGGGTTCTGGGGAAGCCCGCGCCTGCCGGTGCGCCCGGGCCTGAAGGCCGTCGAGCTCTTCGAGGCCGTGCATGCCGGCCGCATCAAGGCGCTGTGGATCATGGCGACCAATCCCGTCGTGAGCCTGCCGGACGCCGACCGCGCGCGCGAGGCGCTCGCGCGCTGCGAGCTCGTCGTGGTGTCCGATTGCATGGCAAATACCGATACGATCCGACTGGCCCATGTGCGCCTGCCCGCCGCCGCGTGGGCCGAGAAGGACGGCACGGTCACCAACTCGGAGCGCTGCATCTCGCGGCAGCGTGCGTTCCTCCCGGCGCCCGGCGAGGCGAAGCCCGACTGGTGGATCGTGAGCGAGGTCGCGAAGCGCCTCGGCTTCGCGCCGAGCTTCGATTACGGCTCACCTCGAGAGATCTTCGACGAGCACGCGAGGCTCTCGGGCGCCGGCAATGACGGCACGCGCGTCTTCGACATCGCCGGGCTCGCGGGGCTCACGCGCGAGCAGTATGACGAGCT
>JASHTA010000052.1 GCA_030040795.1 Gammaproteobacteria bacterium
ATTTTGCCTGCGAATCTCGCGCGGCGGCCGCGCGTAAGCCTTCTGAAACGCCTCGTTGAAGCGGCGGAGACTTCCGAACCCCGAGGCGTGCGCGATTTCGGTCATCGACAAGCGCGTCTCATCGAGCAGGCGCTTGGCAAACTGAAGCCTGCGAGTTTGAGCGACGGCGATCGGACTTGCGCCGACATGGCGCACGAAGAGCCGGTGCAGGTGACGGGACCCGACGCCGACGCGAGCGGCAAATTGGTCAACCGAGGACTCATCGAGCGCGCCTTGCTGGATGAGACTCAGCGCACGGCGGACGGCCGCCGACGTACCCAGCCACGCCGGTGTGCCCGGTGCGGCCTCGGGGCGGCAGCGCAGGCAGGGGCGGAAGCCCGCCTCACCCGCCGCAGCTGCGGTCGGATAGTAGCGGACGTTTGCGCTCTTGGCGGTCGGCGCAGGGCATACCGGACGGCAATAAATACCGGTCGAAGTCACCGCGACGAAAAAGCGGCCATCGAAGCGTGGATCGTGGCTGATGCGCGCGCGGTCGAGAGCTCGCCGGTCGAGAGGCGCGAGGGAGCGCTCGCGGTGCCCGGATGGGAGAGGCTTGGGTTCCTGCATGGGGACGACGATACGCCGCATCGGACGGTGGAACTAGCCGTTTTCAGACGTCGTTGCGATGAAGGTCCGGAAATCCCGAAAGAGCATGGCATACTGGATCCCCATGTTGACGCCCGTCATCCTCTCCGGCGGAGCCGGTACGCGCCTGTGGCCGCTCTCGCGCGAGCTGTACCCGAAGCAGCTGCTCGCGCTGATCGGGGAGCGCACGATGCTTCAGCAAACTGTCGTGCGCCTCGAGGGGCTCGGGGCTTCGGCGCCGGTGGTCGTGTGCAACGAGGCGCATCGATTCCTGGTCGCCGAGCAGATGCGCCAGCTCGGCGTCGGACCTCGCGCGACCGTGCTCGAGCCGTTCGGGCGCAACACGGCGCCGGCGATCGCACTCGCGGCTCATGCAGCGCTCGAGGGCGCGCCGCATGATGGGGACGGGGCCGATCCGGTCCTGCTCGTCCTGCCCGCGGATCATGTCATTCGCGACGTAGCGGCGTTTCAACACGCGGTGCGGGTCGCGCTCGGCGCCGCCGAGCAGGGACAGCTCGTGACATTCGGTATCGTCCCGAGCGCGCCCGAGACGGGGTACGGCTACATCCAGCGCGGAGCCCCATCCGGCGCGGTGCACCGAATCGGGCGGTTCGTGGAGAAGCCGCCCGTGGAGCGGGCTCGAGAGTTCCTCGCCTCGGGAGACTATTACTGGAACAGCGGCATGTTCATGTTTCGCGCGCGCCGCTACCTCCAGGAGCTCGAGCGGCTCGCCCCGCAGATCGCCAAGGCCTGCGAGGCCGCCTTCCGCGGCGCCAAGGCAGATCTTGATTTCACGCGCATCGACGCGAAGGCATTCGAGCCCTGTCCCGCGGACTCGATCGACTACGCGGTCATGGAGAAGACCTCCGAGGCCGTCGTCGTGCCGCTCGCCGCGGGCTGGAGCGACGTGGGCTCCTGGGCCTCGCTGCACCAGGCGAGCGAGCCCGATGGACACGGCAACGTCTCCCGCGGAGATGTGATCTGTGAGGACTCCGAGGGTTGCTATCTCTACTCGGAAAGCCGCTTGGTCTCGGCCGTGGGCCTCAAGGATCACATCGTCGTCGAGACCAAGGACGCCGTGCTCGTTGCGCCGAAGAGCCGCGTTCAGGACGTGAAAAAGCTCGTCCACCGGCTGAAGGAGCAAGGCCGCTACGAGCACTCGCTGCATCGGGAAGTGTTCCGGCCCTGGGGGAGCTACGACAGCATCGAGAGCGGACCGCGCTTCCAGGTCAAGCGCCTGAAAGTGAAGCCGGGAGCGACGCTCTCCCTGCAGCTGCACCACCATCGCGCGGAGCACTGGATCGTCGTCACGGGCACGGCGCGCATCACGCGGGGAGATGAGGTTTTCCTGCTCGAGGAGAACCAGTCCACGTACATTCCGATCGGCGTCAAGCACCGGATCGAGAATCCGGGCAAGATCCCGCTGCACATCATCGAGGTCCAGTCGGGCTCGTATCTCGGCGAGGACGATATCGTGCGCTTCGAGGACCGCTACGGGCGAGCCGGCGAATGACGGCGAAGCTTACTTCGTTCAAGGCCTACGACATCCGGGGCCGCATTCCCGATGAGATCGACGATCAGCTTGCCTACGATGTCGGCCGCGCCTACGCCGCCTTCGTCAAGCCGCGAAGCGTGGCGGTCGGATATGACATCCGCCTCTCGAGCATGCAGCTCGCCGCGGCGCTGAAACGCGGCCTCACTCAATCGGGCGTCGATGTGCTCGACATCGGCCTGTGGGGGACGGAGGGCATTTATTTCGCCACCGCCGCCGAGAAGCTGGACGGCGGCATCATGGTCACGGCGAGCCACAATCCGCCCGATTACAACGGCATGAAGCTCGTACGGGCCGAGTCCCGGCCGATCAGCGCCGATACGGGACTTCAGGACATTCGAGCGCTCATCGAGGCAGGCAGGCTCCCGGGGCCGGCCGCCAAGCCGGGCACGGAGCGGCCGCTCGACATTCGCGGCAAGTACATCGAGCACCTGCTCGGCTACGTGGACCGCGACAAGCTCGCAAAGCTCAAGGTCGTCGTGAACGCCGGGAACGGAGGCGCGGGACTCATCCTCGATCAGCTCGAGCCCCATTTGCCGTTCGAGCTCGTCAAGATCCATCACCGCCCCGATGGACATTTCCCGAACGGAGTCCCAAACCCGATGCTGGAGGAGAACCGGACGGTGACGAGCGAGGCGGTCCGCCG
This sequence comes from Gammaproteobacteria bacterium, assembly GCA_030040795.1. Classification (GTDB taxonomy): domain Bacteria; phylum Pseudomonadota; class Gammaproteobacteria; order Steroidobacterales; family Steroidobacteraceae; genus JASHUC01. The sequence continues at coordinate 2,823 of JASHTA010000052.1, forward strand.
CTCGGGCGCCGCCGTGGGCCTCGCGTGGGATGGCGATTACGACCGGTGCTTCTTCTTCGACGAGCAGGGACAGTTCATCGAGGGCTACTACCTCGTCGGGCTTCTCGCCGAAGTCTTTCTGCGGCGCGAGCGCGGCGCGCGCATCGTTCACGATCCCCGCCTCACCTGGAACACGATCGACATCGTGCGGCGCCTCGGGGGGCAACCCGTGCTCTGCAAGTCCGGACACGCGTTCATCAAACAGAAGATGCGGGAGGTCGATGCCGCCTACGGCGGGGAGATGAGCGCCCACCATTACTTCCGCAAGTTCTATTACTGCGACAGCGGCATGATCCCGTGGCTCCTCGTGCTGCAGGTGATCAGCGAGCGCGGTCAGCCGCTCTCCGCCCTGGTCGGCGAGCGCATGCGGCTGTATCCGGCGAGCGGGGAAATCAATCTGCGCCTGGATGGGGATGCGAGCGCCGTCCTGGCGCGGACCCGGGCGCGCTATGAGTCCGGCGCGGTCTCGATCGATCTCACCGATGGGCTCTCCATCGAGCACGCCGACTGGCGCTTCAATCTTCGAGCCTCCAACACCGAGCCGCTGGTACGGCTCAACGTCGAGTCGCGGGCCAACGAGACGCTCATGCGGGAGAAGACGGATGAGCTTCTGCGGTTTCTGAGGAGCTGATGGCACTCCCGGCGCGGGCGCGGCGCGATCGTCTCCTGCGCCAGCTGCTCGCCGTTCACCCCGGCTCCGCGGATGCGTCCGCCGCGGGCACGAATGCGGCGAGCCCCTCTCGCCTGAAGCGGGTGCTGACCGCCCGCTCGCTCACCGCCATCGGACTCGGGGCGACGATCGGCACGGGCGTGTTCGTGTTGACGGGCACGGTCGCCGCGAACCAGGCCGGCCCGGCCATCACGATCTCGCTGCTGATCGCGGCGTTCGGGAGCGGCCTTGCGGCGCTCTGCTATGCGGAATTCGCGGCATTCCTGCCGGTGCCGGGGAGTGCGTACAGCTACACGTATGCAACGCTCGGAGAGGCGATCGCCTGGTTCATCGGCTGGAACCTGCTCCTCGAGTACGGTATCTCAGCCTCGGCGGTTGCCGTGGGCTGGTCCGCGTATGTGGTCAATCTGCTCGCGGACGCGCACGTCCATCTTCCCGCGGCGCTCGTGAGCGCTCCATTCGCCGAGGATGCGCAGGGCCACCTCGTCGCGACCGGCGCGTGGATCAACCTTCCCGCGATCCTCGTCATCGCGGCGATGACTGCCGTGCTCTACGTCGGCCTCGAGGAGTCGGCGAGCGCAAACACTTTCATGGTCTTCGTGAAGGTGGCGATCATCGTGGTCTTCATCTTCGCCGGAATTGCCTACATCGATCCTTCGAACTGGCATCCGTACATCCCACCGAACGCCGGACGCTTTGGACACTTCGGTTGGACGGGTGTACTGCAGGGCGCCGCGATCATTTTCTTTTCCTACGTCGGGTTCGACACCGCCTCGACGACGGCGCTCGAGACTCGCCATCCCCAGCGCGATCTGCCGCTCGGCATCTTGAGCGCACTCGCGATCTCGGCGCTGCTCTACGTCGGCATGTCGGCGACCCTCACGGGCATGGTGCCGTATCCGCGGCTCAACGTCGCTGCCCCCGTCGCCGTGGCGCTCGATGCGCATCCGCAGCTCTCCTGGCTCGCCCTCCCGGTCAAGGTCGGAGCCATCGCGGGGATGACTTCGGTGATCCTCACGTCGCTTCTCGGCCAGCCGCGCATCCTGCTCGCGATGGCCGACGACGGGTTGCTGCCGCCCCTCATGAGCCGCTGTCATGCGCGTTTCAAGACCCCGCACGTCGCCACCGTGGTCACGGGCATCGGCGCAGCCTCGATCGCCGGGCTCTTCCCGCTCGATGTCCTCGCGGACCTCATCTCGATCGGCATCCTGCTTGCGTTTGCAGTCGTCTGCATCGGCGTGCTGGTGATGCGTCGCAAGTATCCCGAGGCTCCTCGGCCATTCCGCGTGCCGTGGGCGCCCTTCACATGCGTGCTCGGGGCGCTGGTGTGCCTCGGGATGACGCTCGCGCTGTCGAGCGCGACGTGGATCCGGCTCGTGATCTGGTCCGCGCTCGGCATGGCCGTCTACTTTGGCTATGGGTTCCGGCATAGCCGGCTGCGAAGCGCATAGCCGGCGATCGCCGGCCGCATGGCCGGTCCAAGCGCCCGCCAGATCAGGTCAGGCAGATCCGGTCAGCCAGATCAGCCACGCCAGCCCGGTCAGCCTCCGATGAGCGTCGACCCTTGGAAGTTGCCCGGACTCGTGGGCTCGTTGAACATGACCGCGGCACCGCCTCCGTCTGCGGTGGCGATGTCGAGGAGCGAGTTGTTGCCCAGCTCGCCCAGGGCGACCGCCACCGTATTGCCGAGGCCCGTATAGGCGTTCGACAACGCGAAGGTGCCTGGGCTGCCGGGGGTATTGAGCAACACGCTGATGCTTCCCGCGCCCTCCGGAGCGCTGCTCACGACGACCAGATCCGGCAGACCGTCCCCGTTGACATCGCCCACCGCGACTGCCATCGCGCTCTCGGTCCCATACTGCACAGGGGTCGCAAAGGTGGGTTGCGCACCGGGGGTCGCGGGCGGGTTCTGCAACAGCACATACACTCCGGAGAAGCCCTCTCCGTTCCCGTCGAGTTGCTCGGTCGTGACGATGATGTCCGGGAGACCATCGCCGTTCACGTCCGCGATCGCGACTCGATGGAGAAAGCCGGGAAGCGAGATATCGACGCGCGGCAGGAAGCCCCCGGGATTGGAGGGGTCGTGGAAGAAGATCGAGAGCATGGCGTAGTCGCCGCTTCCGTCGAAGTCGAAATAGCTCGTGATGACGATGTCGGGCGGCGCGCTGGCATCACCGCTCAGATTGGCGCATGCGATGCCGTAGACCGAGTTGGGAAGAGGCTCCTCTGCAGCGGTTGGCGTGGTTCCCACGATGCTCGCGGGCTGGAAGGTGCCAGGGCTTCCGGGGGTGTTCAACAGGACACTCGCACCGCCCCCGACGGCGGCGAGAACCCCATCGTAGTACTGCTCCAGGACGTAGCCGATGACGATATCCGGGTATCCATCTCCATTCACGTCACAGATCGCCACGTCCTCCGGCGAGTAGGTGTTGCCCGTCACCGCCGGGGCGACCGGCAAATTGACGCCGTGATTGAAGCTCGCGGCGCCGGCGCTGCTCTGCATCAGAACCGAGACGGTGCCGTCGTTGACGTTCGTGACGGCGAGATCCTGCGTACCGGGGGAGAGGGCGCCGACCGCCATGGCGGAAGGGTTGCCTTGGGTCGCGAAGTGCAGCGAGGACTGGAACGAGCCGGGGTTGTTCGCATTTTGCAGGATGACCGCGACATACCCCGGGTTCTCGGCGCTCTTGAGCTGATCGATCTGAGCCTGGGCCACGGCAACGGCAGGGTGGCCGCTGTTGGTGAAATCCGAGACGACGATGGCGGCCGGCGCGTTGAACTGGTAGGCAGTGTCCGAGCCGCAGCCTGCGACGCCGGCAGCCCCGGCGAGCGCCGCGCACACTGTAATCAATCGTATGGCGGAGCGCCGCTCGAGCATAGTGCTCATGTAGACCCCTGCTTTCGTCAAAATTCAGAATGGTAACGCAGCGCCGATCTCTGAGTTGACCCGGCGCGCGATGGGATACGGCCGTATCGCTCGGGCGAGGGTACTAGGCGCCACCCAAGGCTGCAATCCCTGCGCGGGCAATCTCGGCATCCTCGGACGACTTGACCCCCGATACGCCGACCGCGCCGACGACGTGTCCCTCGACCGTGATCGGGACGCCACCCTCGAGCATGCCCTCGAGCGGTGCCGTCACGAACGCCGTGCGGCCCTGATTGATTGAATCTTCGAATGCCTTCGACTCGCGCCGGCCGAGCGCAGCGGCGGTGCCCTTGGCGACGGCCATGCGGGCCGTGAATGGCGGGGCTCCATCGGCCCGCTCGAGCATGAGCAGATGTCCGCCATCGTCGCAGATGCAAACGGTCACGGCCCACTTGCGGGACTGCGCGTGCGCCATGGCGGCCGCGATGATTCTGTGGGCGTCTTCGAGGCTGAGATAGGGCTTGTTCTTCATGGGTCGTTTCCGGGGGTGATCCGGTGCATCGTACAGCGAGCGTCACTCTCGCAGGAAGCTGCTGAGCTCCGGTGTAGTCATGAGACGGTCGACGTAGGCGAAAGTGCCGCCCTCCTTCACCTCGCGGGCGGCGGCGAGAAGGCCTGTCATGGCGGCTCGATAGAGCGAGGTGGCGAGACTGATCCGCTTGACTCCGGCGGCGGCGAGGTCTGCCACGGGGAAGCTCTTTCCCGGGATGCCGGCCATGAAATTCACGGGCTTCGAGACGGCCTTGCATACGGCGCGAACGGCGGCGAGGTCCGGCCGGCCGCGCAGAAAATTCTCGCTCCGCGCCGTCAGCACGAACGGAAGGGGCAAGGCTCGCGCGGCCTCGGCGGCGGCCGCAACCCGCTCGGTGGCGAGGCCAAGATCATAGATCGGGCTTGCCCGCTCGCCCGTCGAATCCTCGATGGATCCTCCCGCGAGACCTGCGCTCGCGGCGAGCCGG
>JASHTA010000462.1 GCA_030040795.1 Gammaproteobacteria bacterium
GGGGCGGGCGTGCGGGTGGCACCGTCTGTTGCCGAGCGATTGCGCTGGACGAACTGGCGCACATCAGCGAGGAATGACAGCCACGCTGGGTCGTTCGCCGCGCCTTTCCAGTGCGAGAGATCCGCGGTTTGCGTGAGCTCGAACATGATCGGGCGGTCGCAGGGCTCGATCATCGCGGGCACGAGGGTCTTGTTACGGTCGGCGAGAGTGGCCTCGGCGCGCACCCAGCGCGACTCCACGGACCGCCTGGACCAGAGCACCACGACCGCCTTGGCGCTCCTCAGCGCCCGCTCGGTGACCTGGTCGTAGGCCTCCCCCGAACGCAGCGTCGCATCCCACCAAACCTTGAGACCTTCGCGCTCAAAGGCCTCGGCGAAACGGCGTGCCACCGCCTGATCCTCACGGTTGTAGGAGAGAAATATGTCGGACATCTCGATGTCGCCTGGAGTCCCTTAACGCGTGCCCCGCGGTTCTCCTATCGGATGACCTGGAAATCATGCTCGCCCAGCGGCTGGACGAAGTCGCCCCACTTGCCGCTCTGGCGCCAGTAATCGGCGAGCCCGAGGTCGCGAAGCATCTGCTTGAAGCGCGGATCGGTGCGCAGTCCGCTCTCGAAGGGAAACCAGATGAGGCCGATGTTGGCCCAATTCGGATCCGGCACACTCCGATGCAGGGCCGCGAGAGCCAAGTCCTTGTCGCCGTAATGGTCCGCACAGGTCGCAATGTGGATCGTGCGCGTCGGATCCTGGTTGGCAGGATCCACCAGCGCCGCTCGAATGGTCGCGCGCGCAGCGGCCGGATCCTCCAGAGTTTCCACCAAGCTCCGATTCAGCGCCATCGCCAGCTCATCGTGCCGGAGGAAGGTCCGGAATTGAGCCTCGACCGCGGCCGGGCTGACATCCTTGCGGCGCCAGAGGCGCAGCAGCGCAAGATACTCCGCGACGATGCGGCTGCCGGCAAGCTCCTTGCTGCGCTCATATTCGGCCTGCGCCTCATCGAGGCGCCCTGCCACGGTGAGGAGTACTTGCAGGGTCCGCGAGACTCTGAGCGACAGGGGATCTACGTTGCGCGCACGCTCTGCGTATTCGATGGCCTCGTCGATTCGTCCGACAGTGATCAGAAAGGTGGAATAGGTCACGAGGGGGTCGATCTCGGAGGCGGGCGCCGAGACCAGGGCCGAACGCGCGGCGGATTCCGCCTCCGACCACCGACGTTGCAACCTCAGCTGCGCCGCGCGCATGTCCTGGGCCCACCATGCGTCCGGAGCGAGCGCCATGACCTGCGCTCCAGCCTCTATCATCTCCCGGCGCGCCGCGGCGGAATTCTCCGGAATGATGAACAGCGTGGCCTCGAGCGCCGTGTGGAGCCCGCTCCAGGCCCGGGCGAAGCCTGGATCGAGCGATACGGCTTCCCGGTAGGTGGAGATCGCACGCCGAAGCTCCGTGCGGCCCATCTGATGGTACAACCCGCGGGCGTACAGATACTTCTCGTAGGCGGCCACATGACTCGTGCCGCCGGCAACGCTCACCGTCCTGCCGACGCCGAGCGTGAGGCTCAAGGCCTCTGCCACGGCTCGCGCGATGCCCTCCTGGATAGCGAAGACGTCATCGAGCGTGCGGTCATAGGTCTGTGACCACAGATGCGTGCCCTTGGCGGCATCGATGAGCTGGGCGGTGATCCGCAGGCGATTGCCGGCCTTGCGCACGCTGCCTTCGAGAAGATGATTGACGCCCAGCTTCCCCCCGATGATGCGCAAGTCCTCGTGCTTGCCCTTGAAGTAAAAGCTCGAGGTTCGCCCCGCCACTTGCAGGCCTTTGAGCTGCGCCAGATGGTTCAAGAGCTCCTCGGATAATCCGTCGGAGAAGTATTCCTGCTCGGGATCGGAGGACATGTTGGTGAAGGGAAGAACCGCGATCGACAGGGCTTGCTCGCGCGGGGTGGACCTGGTCATGGATCGAGCGGCTGCCTCGCCCGTCTGCGCCGATCGAGCCGGAACCCTGTCGCTTTCCACGAATCGCCGTACGTCGGCAAGATAAGCGAGCCACGCCCGATCGTCGGCATCGCCCTTCCAGTGCGAGAGGTCCGCCGTCTGCGTGAGCTCGAACATGATCGGCCGCTCGCAGGGCTCGATCATTGCGGGCACGAGGGTCTTGTTACGGTCGGCGAGGGTCGCCTCCGCGCGCACCCAGCGGGAGACGACGGACTTCTTCGACCACAGGACCACGACGGCCTTCGCAGTGCGCAGCGCAGTCTCCGTCACCTCGTCATAGGCTTCCCCGGAGCGCAGCGTGGCATCCCACCACACCGTGAAGCCTTCTCGCTCGAACGCCTCCGCGAACCGGCGCGCCACGGCCTGGTCCTCGCGGTTGTAGGAGAGGAAGATATCGGGCAAAGTCGACGTGGCCGATAGGGGCATTCAAGCCTCCGCGAACGCAAGCAGCGCCGCGCCGCTCAGCGTGTACAACGTCGCCGGCCGCCCGCGCTCACCACCCGGCGACCGTTGTTCCAACGGGAAGACGTAACCCGTCCGTTGCAGTTCTGTCAGTATCCGTGCGGCGCGCGAACGCTCGTTGGTCCACGTTGCGGCGGCGTCCTTCACGCTGAACGCCTTGCCTCTCGCTCGATGGGTGAGCGCTGCGAGCGCATCAGCTTGAATAGGGGTCAACCGAGCTCGCGCATCGGCCTCATACCGTCGCCGCAGAAAGGGCTGCACGTCGGCGAGCGTAAGGGGCGAGTCCGGCCGCTCTCCGTAGCCGAGCAGTCCGTGCGCCGCCTCGTCAAGCGCAGCGAGCGTGCCACGCAAGTCTCCGTGGAATAGCGCGTACAGAGCCTGTGCGGCCCGGGCCGCGATCGGGGCTCTCGCCGGTTTGCTCGGGTCGGCGACGAGCGCCAGGTAGCGCCTGTCGAGCAGGCGGAGCAACTCAGCGGGCTTCAGAGGATCGAGCCCCAAGGTCAAAGAGAATACGGAACGCAGCTGCGGGTGGGAGTCGACCACCGCGCGCAGAGAGGCACTCGTACCCACGACGAGCCAGTGATACCCATCGGCAAGCAACGCCGGATCGCGCAAATCGCGGAAAATAGCAGCCGCGCGAACCGCATCGGCGTCAGTCAAGTTCTCGAGATTGTTGACGTGTACGACGATACCTCGGGCGCGCAAGTGCTCGCGAGCCGCCTGACACAGCTCGCGCAGGAGTTGCCCGATGAGAATAGTGGGACGTGCCGTCGCAGGCATGTTGAATGTCGCCGAACGGCCCGCCGACAGACCCCCGACGATCGGCACATTGACGCCCCCCGTGAGGCCCGTCGTTTCCCGGAACACCCGTACCAGGTGTCGTGCGGTCTGCACCGCTTCGCACCTCTCGAGCGCCGCGAGTTTGTCGCGCTCGCGCGCCGTGGCAATGAGCGTCTCATAGACATAACTCAAGATACGGATGCAGACTTCGTCGGCGCTGTCGGCATGACCGAGTGAAACCGCATCCGGATTGGAATAGAGGAGCTCGGGGGCAAGGACGGCCTTGACGTGCTGCGCGAGTGTCGACTTACCGACACCGACGCTTCCCCGTATCGTCTGGCGACTGGAGCCGGAGTGGCCGAGAATAGTGCGTGTGAGTCGATTCGCCTCGACGCTGCGACCGATGAACCACTCGACGGGGTAGCGACTCCCGTCGCCTGGGCGCAGCGCTTCCTGGAAATAGGGGGTGTCGCGCAGGTTGAAGAGCCGCCAGAGATCTTGGGGTTTCATGAGGGGCAATGAAGATTTGTGTGCGGCGCTGAGGTTGCGGCTAGCACAAAAATATTTATGTGCTATGATTATAGCACATAAATAGCAAGACTCTCGCGGCCGCTGCTCGGGCAGCGCGGTCGTGCGGAGACATCTACCGGATCACCTCGAAATCGTCGTCGCCCAGCGGCCGCGCGAAATCGCCCCACTTGCCGCTCTGGCGCCAGTA
>JASHTA010000463.1 GCA_030040795.1 Gammaproteobacteria bacterium
CAGGAACGGCAGAAAGGTGTCCTGTTGTGCCTTGTTGAAGCGGTGCACTTCATCGAGGAACAGCACCGTCGGCCGCCCGCTCGAGGCGCGCGCAGCGCGCGCGTGATCGACGGCCGCCCGGATGTCCTTGACACCGGCGACGACCGCGGAGAGTGAGATGAACTCGGCGTCCGCGCGCTGCGCGATCAGCCGTGCCAGCGTGGTCTTGCCGGTGCCCGGAGGACCCCAGAGCACCATCGAGTGCAGCTGTCCGCGCTCGATGGACTCGCGCAGCGGCTTGCCCGGGGCGAGGAGATGGCTCTGTCCGATGAACTCCGCGAGCGTGCGCGGCCGCATCCGGTCGGCGAGCGGACGCAGGCGGTCGCGGCCGTCGGACTCACGAGGGCTCACGAGCGAGCCCGAGGATCCGCTCGGCGTACGCGAGCCACTCGCCGAGTCCTACATAGGCGAGCGCAAGCCCGACGCCGATGCCGACGGCATCCGCGTACCAGTCGTGGATATCCATGTCGCGGCCGAGGCCCATCACGCCCTGCGCAATCTCGATGGCGCCGCCGAAGAGGAGCATCCAAAGCGCAAGCGCCGGATAGCGGCTGCGGCGGACGAGACCGGCAAACCAGAACGTCATCCCGAAGAAGGCGCCGGCGTGCTCGAGCTTGTCCCAGAGATGCAGATTCGGGACGTACTGTGAGGGCGCGAGCGTCGCGTAGGTGATGAAAAGCACCAGCGCCCAACCGATAGCCCACCAAAGCGGACCGAGCGTCGGACGCGGTCCCTCGGCGAGCCTTTGGGTACGCTCGCGCGCCGCGACGCCGGAATCGCGAGAAGGCGGACCGGATTTGAGCTCGCTCATTTCTGCGGCGTACCGATCACGTCCGCGCCGGCCGGCGGCGTGAAACTGACCTCGGAGGGGGCGACCGGCACGTTGCGCTCGGCATCCTGAAAGGTGAGGGACGCCGTCTGCCCGAGCTTGTCCTTGAGGATCATCCGCTCCAGCTCATTTCCCGAAAAGCCGAACAGCGCTTCCGTGAAGTCGGCATCGGTCTTCTTCGGGACCACCTGCACCCATTCGAGTCCATCCTTGCTGCCCGCGCCGCTCAGCTGGAAGGCATCGAGGACACTCGTGCCGCCCGACAAGAGCATCGCCGGCGTCGCGGTAAGCGCCGTACTCTGGGGTCGAACGGTCACTTGCTGTAGATCGGCGTCGTAATACCACAGGTTGCGGCCGTCGGCGACGAGCAGCTGCTCGGCGCTGCCGGGTCCCGCTCCACTCGGCCCGGCGCCGCTTGGCCCCGCCGCGCTCTGCCCAGCCCCGCTCCGTGCGGCCCCGTTCCCTCCGACAGGATGGCTCTCCCAGCGGAACCTGCCAGGTCGCAGCACGATGAGCTCGCCGGTCACCTGCGCGACGATCCGCCCATGCGCACCGGTCACGGTTTGAGTGAATCGCGTCCGCAGCGAGTGCAGGCCCTCGAGAAATCGATCGAGCGGCGCGGTGCTCCCGTCGCCGGCGGGTCGAGTATCGGCCGCCTGCGTGGCTGCGCCGAGGGCGGCCGGGCCGACCATCGCCGCGGTCAACACGGTGAGCAACAGGATGCACGGGCGAAAGCTTGCGCGTCTCATGCTTGGGTCATTCCGGTGGAGGCGGCGCCAACACCTCGCGAGCGCCGTTCGACTGCAGCGGACCGACGACGCCGGCCGCCTCCATGGTCTCGAGCAGGCGCGCGGCGCGGTTGTAGCCGATCTTCAGGCGGCGCTGCACGTAGGAGATCGAGGGCTTGCGCTCCAGGGTGACGATCTTCACCGCCTCATCGTACAAGGCGTCCTGCTCCGCGTCGCCTCCGATCGCACCGCTGCCCAAGCCCTCATCGCCCTCCTCGCCGGACAACCCGGCGATCGGAACGCTCGGACCGGAGAGCACCTCCTCGAGGTAGGTCGTCGACGCACCGCCCTTCTTCAAGAACTCGACGACGCGGTGCACCTCCTGGTCCGAGACGAACGCGCCATGCACGCGTTGCGGCATGGAGGTTCCACCGGAGAGATAGAGCATGTCGCCGTGGCCGAGCAGGGTCTCGGCCCCCATCTGATCGAGAATGGTGCGCGAGTCGACCTTCGCGGAGACCTGAAAGGCGATGCGGCAAGAGATGTTCGCCTTGATGAGGCCGGTGATCACGTCCACCGAGGGGCGCTGTGTCGCGAGCACCAGGTGGATCCCGGAGGCGCGCGCCTTTTGCGCCAGCCGCGCGATGAGCTCTTCCACCTTCTTGCCGACGATCATCATGAGATCCGCGAGCTCATCGATGATCACGACGACGTAGGGCAGAGGCGTCAAGTCCGGAATCTGCGACTGGTCGATCGAGGGATCGTTCGCCGCCTCCTGAGTGAGCACCGGATCGCGGATGGGCTTGCCCTGATCGATCGCATCCTGCACGTGGCGGTTGAATCCTCCGATGTTGCGCACGCCGAGCGCGGCCATGAGGCGGTAGCGCCGGTCCATCTCCACGACGCACCAGCGCAGCGCGTTCGCCGCCTGCTTCATATCGGTCACGACGGGAGCGAGGAGATGGGGAATGCCCTCGTAGACCGAGAGCTCGAGCATCTTCGGATCGATCATGATGAGGCGCACGTGCTCGGCCGTGGCCTTGTACAGGAGCGACAGCACCATCGCATTGATCGCCACCGACTTGCCCGACCCGGTGGTGCCCGCGATGAGCAGATGCGGCATGCGCGCGAGATCCGCGACGACCGGTTGGCCTCCAATGTCCTTGCCCAGCGCGAGGGAGAGCGGCGTCGCCATATCGTCGTAGGCCTTCGAGCGGATGATCTCCCCGAGCGTGACGAGCTCGCGCTTCTCGTTCGCGATCTCGAGACCCATCACCGACTTGCCCGGGATCACCTCGACGACGCGAACGCTCATGACCGAGAGCGCCCGCGCGAGATCCTTCGCGAGCCCGGTGATCTGGCTCGCCTTGACACCCGGCGCCGGACGCAGCTCGAACCGGGTGACGACCGGTCCCGGCTGGACGGCCACCACTTCCGCCTCGACGCCGAAGTCCCGCAGCTTGATCTCCACGAGACGCGACATCGCCTCGAGCGCCTCCGCCGAGTAGGACGGCTCCTGCTGCGGCGGATCGTCGAGCAGCT
>JASHTA010000464.1 GCA_030040795.1 Gammaproteobacteria bacterium
GATCACCACGTCGAGCTCATCGCACCACTGCAACAGGAGGTTGCTGAACACGAGGTCCACGCATTCGTCCTGGAGAGGCAACCGGAAAGCGTCGGCGCATACGCGGTCGAAGCGCCGGAATGCGCGGCTGTTGCGCCGGGCCTCGCGCAGCATGCCGGGCGCGATGTCGAGCGCGATCACCGCCGCGCTCCGGTAGAGCCGCTTGAGCGCGAGCGCACCGCGGCCGGTGCCCGCGCCGAGGTCGAGAACGACCTTCGGCTCGAGTCCCATCGGCGGCAAGCGGTCGAGCAGCTCCTGGCGGGCCCGTGCTTGCAGCACGGCCGCGTCGTCGTAGCCGGCACTCGCGCGATCGAACGCGTCGCGAACGCCGGCGCGATCCAGCCTGAATGGCAGCTCTGACGACGAAGCACGCATGTCAGCCGCTCCGCGCCGTGCTTCGGGGGGCGCCGCTCGCCCCACTGCTGCCGAGCTCGATGCCATCGCGGTGGGTACCGCCGTGGCCACCGATACCTTCGTGGCCGCTCCCGCGGCCGGCGATCGCGCGGTCCAGCGCTTCCACCAGCGCGTCCACCTGAGACTCGGTGTGCTCGGCGGAGAGCGTGATGCGCAAGCGGGCGCTGTTACGCGGCACCGTGGGTGGCCGGATCGCTGCAACCCAGAAGCCGGCCTCGAGGAGACGCCGGCTTGCATCGAGCGCCGCCTCAGCGCTTCCGACCAGAATCGGCTGAATCGGCGTGCGCGAGCCGGTGAGAGGAATGCCTCGCTCGGCCGCGGCCGCACGGAATCGCTCCACCAGCGCGAGCACGCGCTCGCGGCGCCAGCTCTCGCGCTGGGCAACGGCGAGCGCGGCGCGCGTCGCGGCAGCGAGCGCAGGTGGGAGGGCCGTCGTGTAGATGTAGCTGCGGGCGCGCTGTACGAGCAGCTCGATCAGCTCGCTCGAGCCCGCGACGAATGCGCCGAAGGTACCGAACGCCTTGCCCAGCGTGCCGATCAGCACGGGCACGGCCTCCGCGTCGAGGTCGCCCAGGTGCTCGAGCGTGCCGCGTCCGGTGGCCCCGATCACGCCCAGGCCGTGGGCGTCATCGACGACCAGCCACGCGCCGCGCGCCGCGGCTGCGGCGGCAAGCTCGCTCAATGGGGCGAGGTCGCCGTCCATGCTGAACACGCCGTCCGTCGCGATGAGGCGCACGCGATCGCTGGCGCTCGCGGCCGCGCCGGCGTCGGCGTGCGGGTAGCGCCGCAAGCGAGCTCCGGAGAGGAGCGCCGCGTCGATGAGCGATGCGTGGCTCAAGCGGTCGAGGAGCACGAGGTCGCCGCGCCCCGCGAGAGTCGTGACGACGGCGAGATTGGCCATGTAGCCCGTCGAGAGGAGCAGCGCGCGCTCCCGCCGCACGAACGCCGCGAGCTCCTCCTCGAGCTGCGCATGCTCGATGCCGTGTCCCGTCACCAGGTGCGAGGCGCCGCTGCCGGCGCCCCAGGCCGCCGCCGCCCGGCGAAGCGCGGCCGACACGAGCGGATGACGCGCGAGCCCGAGATAGTCGTTGCCGCAGAAATTGACGAGACAGCGTCCCTCGACGATGACTTCCGTGGTGCCCGCGGGCTCGCCGAATCCCTCGACCGCGCGGCGCACGCGAGTCAAGTGCTGCCGGTCGATCTCCGCGAGAGCGGCCTCGAGCGTGTGTGGCCGTGGCCTCATCGCGAAACCCACACGCGCGGTCCGTCGCGCCCCGTGTGTGCGGCCATCGGCTACTGAGCCTCCAACGCGGCCATCGGCTACAGCGCCTCCAGTAGCTCGGCGAAGCCGTGATCGGCACAAGCGGCGGCGATGCGCGCGCTGCCTTGCTCGGCCAAGCGGCGGCCACGGGGATGCGAGAGGTCGAGAACCCCGCCGGAAATGACCAGTACACTCAGCGACCGGCCCAGACCCAGGCGGTAGTCTCGCGCCAGATCCTCACGGGTGTAATCGCGCACACCTCGGGAGCACAGAGCGGTGTGATAGGCGTCGAGCAGCGCAGGCTCCTCGGCTCGCCGGCGCTCCACCGACAGGCTGCCCACGATGAAGTACGAGAGATCATCGCCCCCTGCGCCGCGGTACGCGGCCTGCCAATCGAAGACCGTGAGGCCGCTGCCGACGCTGCCGGCGCTGTCGGCGCTGTCGGCGCTGTCGGCGGCGCGGCCCGCGAAGGCCAAGTTGTCGAGCCGGAAGTCCCCGTGCACGAGAGTCCAGGCACCATCCAGGGGGTTGCCGAGCAGCTGCGGCAACTTCTCGCCGTAGAGGCGTGCGACGCGAAGCAGCTCGGACGGAAGCAGCTCGGCCCAGCGCTGTTCCAGCAGCGGCAGCGCGCTCCGGTAGGCGCGGATTCTGGCCTCGGCGCTGTGCTGACGCGTAACCAGCCACGGTAGCCGCAGAAGCTCAGGGTGCTTCCACCATTGCGCATGATGAGCGGCGAGCTCGCGTACCACCAGCAGCGCCTCATCGGGGCTGCAGCCCTCGACGGCGTCGCCGAAGCGGTGGTTGCCGGCCAGATCCTCCAGCAGCAGCAACATGGCGCCGCTCTGAGGATCGCAATGAGCGAAGTGGCAGCGGGGAGTCGCGAGGCGCATCTGCCTTGCCAGCTCTCCGTAAAGTCCCGCCTCGGTCCGGTAGAGTCCGAGGGCATGAAGTGTCCGCCGCACGGCGGGATCGTGCGATGACAGCTTCACCACCAGCGTGCGCTCGGTGCCCCCTGGGTCTCGCAGCCGCAGGCGTGCCAGCTGGCCGACGAAGCCTGCGCCCGCGCCGATCGGCTCGATCGCGAGCGAAATCACGGGATCCGGCGCCTGCTCGCCCGCGGCAGCCAGTACTCCGTTCAGCCAGTCAGGCGTGACGGCTGCGAGCGTGTCGGGGATCATGCCGGATAGCCGGCGGCGCCCGTTTCGGCCTCGCCGTGTGCACCCTCGCTGTGCGCGGCCTCGCTGTGCGCGGCCTCGCCGTGTGCGCCCTCGCCGCCCGCGAGCGCATGCTCGGCCGCTTCGGGGACGAGGCCGAGTCGTGCGAGCAGCTCGCGGTCGTGCGCCACATCGGGATTGCCGGTCGTCAGCAGCTTCTCGCCGTAGAAGATCGAGTTCGCGCCGGCGAGGAAGCAGAGCGCCTGCATCTCGTCGCTCATCGCCGTGCGTCCCGCGGAGAGCCGCACGTGCGAGCGCGGCATCAGGATCCGGGCCACGGCGACGGTGCGTACGAAGTCGAAAGGATCGACGCTTTTCGCTCCGTGAAGCGGCGTGCCGGGAACCTGGACGAGCTCGTTGATGGGCACGCTCTCGGGGTGCTGTGGGAGGCTTGCGAGCGTGAGCAGCAGCTGCGCGCGGTCGCGCGCCGACTCGCCCATGCCGACGATGCCGCCACAGCAGACTTTCAGATCCGCGGCACGCACGGCCTGGAGCGTATCGAGGCGATCCTGGTAGGTCCGCGTCGTGATGATCTC
>JASHTA010000465.1 GCA_030040795.1 Gammaproteobacteria bacterium
CTCGACGCTGCCGGATGATGCTGCTCGCGAGCGGGACAAGGCGCAGCGCCGACAGATGTTCGAAGGTGCGCTCAAGAACATGAAGATTCTTGCTGAAGGCGGCACGCTGCCGCCGCGGCCTCGTCGCCGTGCTGGTCCGGGCGGTGCTGCTCCACGGGGCGGTCCCGGCAGCTTCAGCGCTCCTGGCGGCGGACAGCCCAGGTAGTCGAGGTCGGCAGTCCGATCCATTCGGACTTGGAAAGATCTCTCTCCGCAAAAAGCCCCGGCAATCTCGTGCCGGGGCTTGTCGTCCAGACCCACCCGTTGCGCAATCCAAGATTATTTGGGGGATAGAGACGTCCGTGCCCGCCGTACGCATCTTCGACTCGAATCGGAGCAACCCGGAGGGAGGACGGCCACTTCGACACCTACCCGATTGCGCGCCTTGAAGAGATCAGCCAGGGTCTTCACCACGCTGTAGACGCGCACGGCTTGGCGCTCGATCCGGTGGACTTCAATTCCTTCGGAGAATGCGGGTCCTGAATAGCGCACGACGCGGAGCGCTGGACTGAATAGCTTAGGAGCCGTGCTGCCGCGCTCAATCGCGACCCAGACCTCGGCAGGCACCTGCGTGCCAATACCGTGAAAGCTCAGGGCCGAAAGAAGGCACACAACGCCATTCGGCGCGGCCACTGACGCCAGCACGAGACCATGATGCTCAGTAACCTCAGCGTTCGGATACCGATACCGACCCGAGATCGAAACGGGGATGCGGTGGGTTAGGCGCGGCGGGCCCGCCTGGCTCCCTTCCAGCCCCGGTTCAGCCGATTCAGATCAAACCCTTTCGGGTCGAAGACCCCGCCGATCCAGCGCACGGTGTCCTCGTGCTGCTCGTGGTCACGATCACCGAGAATGTCCAGGAACGCGGCATAGCCATGAGGTCCGCCGACGTCGTCCGGCGGGGATTCGATAACGATGCGATGTTCCCAACCATCCCCATGTCGTAGAGGTACCTAAACTCCCCGCGGGGACCGAGTTCCGACACGACGGCAGCAATCGAAACGCGACGCTCGTCGCGATAGCGACTCTCCTCGTCCGCGGAGAAGGCCTCCTGGATCCACCAATTGGGGGCGACCAGGGCGTCCCCCACTTCGAATTCATGGGCGTGAGAGTCCGTCCAACCCAACACCCATTGCAGGTACTGGTGGAGGCTCGCAACTGTCCACTGACTGGCTTACCGCGTGTACTCCCTAGGCGTTATGCGCCGGCGCTCCGGCGACCTTCGAGCCAGCGCGGCGGCCAGCTGCTCGTCCGTGGTCCGAGGCGGACTCATTCTGCCGATGAATCCCCAGATCTTCTGCGCGAGATCTGCCTGACCGGCTTGCAGAAGCGCCTCAGCGGCACTCTGATACCCCTTAGACCACCGCGCGCCGGGTTTCCACCAGCTTTGCCTTGCCGGGGCTTGGCTACAGAACATCGAGCGATGTACACGCGAGTTCATGGGAATCACTTCGTACTTGCAACTACCTATTTCTCCGCCCTCTTGCGCCGTACCCAAGGTCACACCGTAGGGTGGCTTTGGGAGACCAACAATGAACGAAGCCACTAAGGTATGGCTGACCGCCGCAGAGTGCGCGTTGCGCACCGGACTCACGGTACGTGCACTGCGTGTCTATGAGAAATACGGGCTTATCACGCCGGGGCGTTCCGCGGCTGGGTGGCGCCGCTACGGCGCCCAGGAGCTGCTCAAGCTCAATGAAATCGGTCTGCTCAAAGTCCTTGGTTTGACCCTAAAACAGATTCGCGATCTGACGAGACGGCCATCGTCTCCCACTTTGCGTGAGCTTTTGGAGCTGCAATTGGGGACTTGGAAACATCGCCGCGCCGCAGCGGAACGTGGCCACTCCATCGCCGAAACTGCGCTACAGCAGCTGCAAGCGGGCCGTTCATTGTCGGTCGAGGACCTGTGCTCTCTTATCAGGAGTTTTGAAATGACCACATCCACCACCCATGCCGCGATTTCCGCTGCTGATGAACAAGTCACTCCGGACGCCTCGGCGCTGGACCGCTATGTCGGCCACTTCTTCCGCAATCGCGCACTCGGGGTGTCTACGATCACACGTCAAGACACCCAGTTGGTCCTGGAACCCATCGGTCAGCCGGCGCTGGCGCTCGAGCAGGCCGGTGAAGCGGACTTTGCCCTCCCGAGGTTTGATCTCGTGCTGTGCTTCGAACAGATCGAAGATGAAGTCGCGAAGCGGCTGGTGATCTGGCACCGTGGCACCGCGCGTCGATTGGAAAGGACCGACGCGGAAACCGCCAAGGTCATCAAGCAGAATATCGCACACCGCATCAAGGATCGCACTCCAACGCCGGGCAGCCAAGAAGCGTTACGCGAAATGCTGGACACCGGCAGAGCGGGCAACCCCAACTACGGCCAGATGAGCCCGGAGTTTGCTCAGGTCGCACGTGGGCAGCTGCCGTATTGGCAGATTGTCGGCCAGTACTTTGGTGCAATCGTGTCGATGGAATTTCTGCGCGTCAGCAATCAGGG
>JASHTA010000466.1 GCA_030040795.1 Gammaproteobacteria bacterium
GCGCAGGGGTTGCGGGAGCTCGCGGCGCGCAAGGGATGCACGCCGGCCCAGCTCGCCCTCGCCTGGGTGCTGGCGCAAGGCGAGGACATCCTGCCGATCCCCGGCATGAAGACTCGCGCGCACCTCGAGGACAATCTCGGCTCGCTGCGGATTGCGCTATCGGCCGCGGAGCGCGATGGGCTTCGGGCGCTCGTCGACGAGATCGGCGTGCACGGCGACCGCTACCCGGCGGCGATGCAACGGGCGCTCGGAGGCTGACGCCTCGTCAGCGCCGCTCGAGAATCCGCTCCAGCCGATCGAGCGTCCGCATGGCGCCGAGCGCCTGCGCGACGCTCGCGTTCGGCTCGCGGCGCTCCTTGATCGCGGCGAAGAATTCCCGGTCCTGCAGCTCGATGCCGTTCATCGACACATCGACTTTGGAGACGTCGATCTTCTTCTCCTCGCCGTCGACGAGGTCGTCGTAGCGCGCGATGTAGGTGCCGTTGTCGCAGATGTAGCGGAAGAAGGTGCCGAGCGGCCCCTTGTTGTTGAACGAGAGCGAGAGCACGCATACTTTGCCCGAGGGCGTCTTCAGCAAAATGCCCATGTCCATCGCGATGCCGAGCGTGGGGTGATGAGGCCCCTCCACGGCGTAGCAATCGGCGATCGTCTCCCCGGTCTGGTACATGAACAGATCGACCGTGTGGCAGGCGTGGTGCCACAGGAGATGATCCGTCCAGCTGCGCGGCTTGCCCTGCGCGTTCATGTTCGTGCGGCGGAAGAAGTAGGTCTGCACGTTCATCTGTTGAACGGAGAGCTCCTTCGCCACGATCCGCTTGTGCACCCACTGATGGGACGGATTGAAGCGGCGCGTGTGCCCCGCCATCGCGACGAGACCGGTTTGCTGCTGCACTTTGACGAGCTCTTCGGAGTCCGCGAGGGTATCCGCCATCGGGATCTCGATCATCACGTGCTTGCCGGCCCGCATCGCCTCGATTCCCTGGCGCGCGTGCATCTGGGTCGGCGTCGTGAGGATCACCGCCTCGACGCCGGGCTGATTCAGCGCTTCCGAGTAGTTCGTGGTCCAGTGCGGGATCTTGAATTTCTTCGCGACCTCCTCCGTGGTGCCGGGCGAGCCCCCGGCGAGGCTCGCCACCTCGATGCCCGGAATGTTGCCGATCGCCTCCAGATGCTTCTGGCCGAATGCGCCCTGTCCCGCCACGACGACTTTCATTGCGCTTGCCTCGCCTCTCGCCTGGTTGATGACCGAGTCTGCGACTACCGACTCTCGAGAATGATGTTTCCGACCGCCGTCGAGGAGGCCGGCACGTGATAGAAACGATGGACCTCCTCGACCCGCTCGCCGAGCGCGCCGCGCATGATGAGCCACATCACGAGCTCGATCGCCTCGGCGCCGGCATCCCGCAGATACTCGAGCGGCTGGATCCCAACGAGCCGCTCCGGATCGCGCGAGAGGCCGTCCAGAAAGGCCTTGTCGAAGGGCGTGTTGACGAGGCCGGCGCGCGGTCCCTGGATCTGATGCGACATGCCGCCCGTGCCGAAGATGACGACTTTCAAGTCCTCGTTCCAGCTCTCGACCGCCTTGCGGATCGCCTTGCCGAGCATGTAGCAGCGGTGGCCGGTCGGCGCAGGATACTGAATGACGTTGACCGCGAGCGGGATCACGCGGCAGGGCCACGCATGCGGCGTGCCGTAGAGCAGCGTCATCGGCACCGTGAGCCCGTGGTCGACCTGCATCTCGTTCACGATGGTCATGTCGAACTCGTCGAGCACGAGCGATTGCACGAGATGCGCCGCGAGCTGCGGGTAGCCTTGCACGGGCGGCACGGGCCTCGGGCCCCACCCCTCGTCGGCGATCGGAAACTCGCTCGCACAGCCGAGCGCGAAGGTCGGAACGATCTTGAAGTCGAAGGCGTTGACGTGGTCGTTGTAGACCATGATCACGACATCGGGCCGAGTCCGCGCCATCCATGCCTTGGCCGGCTCGTAGCCCTGGAACAGCGGGGCCCAGTAAGGCTCCGCCGACTTGCCGTTGTCGACGGCCGCACCGATTGCCGGGGTGTGCGAGGTGCCGACACCCGCAATGATCCTCGCCATCAGGCTCTCCCCTGCCGCTCGGACTTTGAGCGCCAGCCGTCTGGCGAGCGCCCGCCCTTGAGCATCATCTCGACGTACTCCTTCTCCGTCATGCCGGTCATCCGCGAGGCCATGTACTGGTAGGACTTGCCGTCCGTGAACGCGAGCTTCGCGAGCGCGTAGGAGACGCCTCCCAGCTCGAGCAGCCTGTTCCAGTCCCGGTGGAGCACGCCCTGCCGCTGAGCCTCGGTCATCCTGAACCGCTTCGTGTACTCGGCCTCGTCGGCGAGGAATGCCTTGCGGTTCTCCGCCTTCATCAGGGAGTAGAGGAACTCGTTGAGGTGGTAGCCCTGGCGCGCGCGCTGCGCATCGAATACCCAGGTCCCCGGGATGTCCTCGTAGGCTTCCTCTTTCTGCTTCACTTCAGTCATGGTGTGGTCTCAGGCTCCGAAGCCGTAGAGCCGGTGCGGATTGTCGACGAGGATCTTCCGCTGCAGCGCCGGGTCCGGCATGTAAAGGGGTAGCAGATCGACGAGATCGCCGTCGTTCGGCATGTGCTTCGCGATGTTCGGGTGCGGCCAGTCCGTGCCCCAGAGGATGCGGTCCGGCGCCGCCTCGATGAGCGCCTGCGCGAACGGCACGGCGTCCGTGAACGGCGGGCCGGCGCTCGAGATCCGCTCCGCGCCGCTCACCTTGACCCAGCAACGCTCGTTCGACCGCGCGAGCGCCAGCAGGCGCCGGAAGGGCTCCTGCTGGAGCCCCGCCTGGGTCGGCACGCGGCCCATGTGATCGATCAGGAAGGGCACCGGCAGCTTCGCGAGCAGGTCCGCGTGCTCGACCAGATCGCCGGCGTCGAAGTGCAGATCGACGTGCCAGCCGAGCGGCTTCACACGTGCGACGACCCGGTGGAACTCGGCGAGATCGGGCATGCCGCCCAGGTGCTTGACGAAGTTGAACCGCACGCCGCGGCAGCCCCCGGCGTGCAGCGCTTCCAGCTCCCGCTCGGTGAAGCTGTCATCCGCGTTGGCGACGCCGCGGTAGCGCCCGCCGCTCTGCGCGATGGCGTCGAGGATGACGCGATTGTCGCGCCCGTGGCAGCTCGCATTGACGAGCACGGCGCGGTCGAGGCCGAGCAGGTCGTGCAGCTCCCGGAAGCGCTCGAGCGGCGCATCGGGGGGCGTGTAGCTGCGGTCCGGGGCGTACGGATACTTGTCGCCCGGCCCGAAGATATGGCAGTGCGCGTCACACGCGCCGGGCGGAGGGCGGAATTTCGGCTTGCGCGTGTTCGGGTCGGGAGGCTTGCAAGTGGGAATCATCGTGGGATGCCCGGCCGGGCGATGCGTGACACAGGGGGTGCCTCTTACGGGCGATTTGCTATCGTAACATCCCGGCGGCTGCCTACGGCAGCGGCGTCTTTTACGACTTGACATCGCGAGGCTCCCATGAACGGGCAACCGGCCGAGAACCGCGGCCAGGCCGCGAACCTGCGCAGCGACTTCGCTCACCTCATCGACGGCGAGCCTGCGACGAGCGAAGCGTGGCTTGACGTAATCGATCCCGCGACGGGCAGAGCTTTCGCCCGCACGCCTTCCGCAGGGCGCGCCGAGCTCGACCGTGCCGTGGCCGCGGCCCGCCGGGCCGCCATGCCATGGCGCGAGCGGTCCTTCGAGGAGCGCCGCGCCGCCGTCGGCCGCATGGCGCAGGTCTTCAGGGACCATCAGGCCGAGCTCGCGGAGCTCCTCACCCGCGAGCAGGGCAAGCCGCTCGAGCAATCGCGCGCCGAGGTGACTCGCGCCGCGACGCAGGCGGAGGGGATGGCCCGGATTCCCATCGAGCCGGAGCTGCTCCTCGAGGATGAGACTCGCCGGATCGAGCTTCGCTACTATCCGCTCGGCGTCGTGGGCATCATCACGCCGTGGAACGCCCCCATCAATCTCGCGGCGGGGCCTCTCACCTCCGCGCTCTACACCGGCAACGCGGCGATCCTCAAGCCCTCGCCGTACACGCCGCTCACGACACTCAGGCTCGGCGAGCTGCTGAAGGATGTGCTTCCGCGAGGGGTCCTCAACGTGCTCGCAGGCGGCGATGAGCTCGGCGAGTGGATGACCGCCCATCCCGGCATCGACAAGATCTCCTTCACCGGCTCGGTCGAGAGCGGCAAGAAGGTCATGGCGAGCGCGGCGGGCACGCTCAAGCGCGTGACGCTCGAGCTCGGAGGCAACGACGCCGCGATCGTGCTCGAGGATGTGGACCCGAACGCCGTCGCGCCGAAGCTGTTCTTCGCCGCGTTCGTGAACAGCGGCCAGGTGTGCATGGCCGTCAAGCGCATCTATGCTCACGAGCGCATCTACGATGCGCTCTGCGAAGCGCTTGCGGCGGAGGCGCGCAAAGCCAAGATGGGCAGCGGGCTCGAGCCCGGCGTCGCGCTCGGCCCGATCCAGAACAAAGAGCAGTACGATCGTGTGGTCGGTCTTCTCGAGGAGACCCGTCGCAGCGGAGCGCGCATCCTCGCCGGCGGCGAGGTGCCCGGCGGTCCCGGCTATTTCATCCCGCCGACCCTGGTTGCGAACCTCGACGAAGGGAGCCGGCTCGTCCGCGAGGAGCAGTTCGGCCCGATCGTGCCGATTCTCAAGTTTCGCGATGTCGATGATGCCGTTCGCCGCGCCAACGACACGCGCTACGGCCTGTCGGGCTCGGTCTGGAGCCGCGACACCGAGCGCGCGGCCGCGATCGCGGCGCGCCTGGAGGTCGGCACGGCCTGGGTCAACCAGCATCGCGCAACGCTCGCGACCGTGCCCTTCGGAGGCGCCAAGGAATCGGGGATCGGCCGGCAGTACTCCGTGCTCGGCTTGAAGTCCTACATGGAGCCGCGCGTCATCAGCATTCTGAAGCAGCCGCTGTAGTCGGCGCGGCCGCCGCAGTCAGCGCGGCCGCTGTAGTCAGCGCGCTCGGGCGAGCAGCACCA
Source organism: Gammaproteobacteria bacterium (assembly GCA_030040795.1). Classification (GTDB taxonomy): domain Bacteria; phylum Pseudomonadota; class Gammaproteobacteria; order Steroidobacterales; family Steroidobacteraceae; genus JASHUC01. Next base: position 5,042 of record JASHTA010000466.1, read on the forward strand.
CGGTCACGGCGGCGAGCAGCATGGTGGGCAGCCACGCGAGCACGATCGGGTCGAGATTGAAGACGACCGTGCCCGCATCGATGAGGCGCTGCAGCAGAAAGAGCGCAACGCCGATGAGCAGCCCGACCACCATGCGCGATCCGGCGGCCGCCGTGCGCAGTGCGCCCAGCACGAATGGAATGGCGAGCAGCACGGCAAAGACGATCGCGAGGGTTCGCGCGATGCGCGACCAGAAGGCGAACACGTACGGAGTCGCATCCAGCGAGTTCTCGCGATCGTACTGGATGACCGTCCAGAGCGCCCGCGCGGCAAGATCCTGCGGCAGCGCGGTGGCGAGCCCCAAGAACTCCGCGGTGACATGCGACACCAGCGTCCGCTCGCCGGCCGCGCTCGCGACCACCTTGTCCTGACTGAAGCGGGACTCGCGGTATCCCGAGAGCAGCCAGCGTCCGTTCGCGCCCGCCCGGGCGCGGTCGGCGTGACCGAGCGCGATCAAGTGATGGTCGGACGAGAGCTGAAAGACGAGCATGCCCCCCGAGCCGCCGGTGGGGGTCAATCCTTGCACGCTCAAAATGAGGTTGCCGTCGCGGACCCAGGCGCCGCCGCCGCCGAAGCTCACGTTGGAGAATCGCTCGAACGCCTTCTGCTGCCTTGCCGTCTGCTGGAGCGGCGGCGCAATCAGCTCGCCGAGCAGCACCTGCACCGCGAGCAGCACGAAGCCCGCGATGAGAACGGAGCCCGCGATGCGCGCGACCGAGACGCCGGACGTCCGCAGGACGATGAGCTCGCTCCCGCGCGCGAGCTGTCCGAGGCCGAGCAGCGCTCCGATCAGCGCTCCGATCGGCATGAGCTCCCAGGCGTCCTGCGGCAAGTTGAGCAGCGAGTACCACAGCGCGCCGAGCGCCGTGTAGTGGCCCTGCCCGATATCGCCCTGCTCGCCGATGAACGTGAAGAGCACCGCGATCATGAGCAGAACGGCCATCACGAGGCCGCTCATCAGAAGGACGGCGCGCACGATGTAACGATCGATGGTCGTCACGCGCGCGCCTCCCGGTGCCGCAGCCGTGCGAGCACGGATGGGCCGCCGATCACCAGCGCCGCCACCAGGATGATGGCCGCGTGCGTCCACCACAATCCGAAGGACGCGGGCAGGGTGCCCCGCGCGATCCAGCTGCGCCCGAGGGTCACGAGGTTCGAGTAGACGACGTACAGCAGTACGGCGAGCCCGAAGCGCGCATAGCGGCCCTGACGAGGATTGAGCCGGCTGAGCGGCACTGCAAGGAGCGTGAGCACCACGGCCATCACGGGCAACGCGAGCCGCCACTGCAGCTCGGCCTGCTGCTCCCGGTCGCGCGAGTGCACGAGCGTGCGGGTGGGCGCCGCATCCACGTCCGTGACGGGCACCGCCGGCGGCGGCAGTTGCACGGGAATGGTGTGCTCGCCGAAGTGCAAGATACGGAACTGGGCGCCGCCGGGGTCGCCCTCGAAGCGCTCGCCGTCGTACAGCGTGATCGTGAGAGACTGGCCGTCGGGCGCAATGGCGTGCCGCGCCCGCGCGGCCAGCGCGACTTCCACGACCGGCCCGCGGCTGCGCTCCACGAACACGTTCGACAGCGTGCCGTCCGCGTTCTCGCTCTGCGCGTAGACCACCGTACGTCCGCCGCTGAAGGTGCGAAACCGTCCGGGCGCGACCGGCGCGAGCCGCCCCGCCTGAAACGCAATGCGGCGCAGGTCGAGCACGCGCGCCATGGCCCGCGGCGCCACGGCGAGCGACAGCCACACGAGCAGCGCCGTCACCACGACGGCGAGCAGGCTCACCGGCAGGTAGATTCGCCGGGGGCCCGCGCCGCAGGCGAGCACCGCGGTGATCTCGCTGTCGTGGTACAGCCTTCCGAGCGCGAGCACGACGCCGAGCAGCAGCCCGATCGGCACGAGGATATTGAGGTTGTGCACGGCACCGAGCCCGATCAGCTCGAAGACCATGCTGTGGGGATACTGGTTGTCGGCCGCGCGGGACAACACGCGGGCCATCTCGAAGGGCACCATGATCGCGAGCAGGATGCCCGTGATACCGAGCCAGCCCGCGACGACTTCCCTCAGAATATAACGTTCGAGCATCCGCCCCAAAGCGCCACCCGGCCGAATTCGGTTAGACTTCCGCGCTCGAGGCCTTGCGATTCCGCACGAACG
>JASHTA010000467.1 GCA_030040795.1 Gammaproteobacteria bacterium
GGCCTGCGCATGGGCATCATGCGCTACGAGGGTGGAGATCGTGATTCAAGAATGCCTCGCGCCGGCGCTGCTCCTCGTATTCTGACTGCATGTCTCGGCGCAGGGTTTGCAAGGCTGCAACCACGTGCGTGGCTTGGAGCTGGGTAGGATCGCGTGCGGTCTCCAGGCTCGATGCGATCGCGGCGATGAACGCCTTGCGCAGGCGCCGCCCGTCGACGCCCTCCGAAGCCGCGGCAAAGAAGTTGATTTCCTCCTTGAGTCGTTCCAGCGCCGGCCAATGACGTGCGAGGTGCTGCAACATTTCGGCGATGATCTGTGTGCGGGCCTGAGAATCGGGTAGCCCGATTTCCTCGATGAGGTCGGCCCGGGATAGCAGGGCGCGGTCGAGCGCTTGCGGAAAGTTCGTGGTCGCAAGCAGGAGCACGTTCGGATGGGCCTGGCACAACCGGTCGAGCCCCACCAGCGCGGCGTCCGTCGCGCGATGAATGTCGATTGGATTCGTCTCGAGACTCAAGCGGTGGCGATCCACTACGAGGGTGTCCACTTCATCGAGCAGCACGATCACGGGACCCGCGGCGGCGAGCTCGGGAAGCGTCTGTTGAAAGAGCCTCGTGATTTCCTTCTGCGTCTGGCCGGGAGCCACGCTCGCGATCGCGTGCGGGTCGACCGCGACGAGCGTGGCGCCCGGTGGGATGAGCGCCTTCGCGATCTCGTTCGCGAGCCCACGAGCCAGCGTCGTCTTGCCGGTCCCGGGGGGTCCGAAGAGGACGATGAGGCCGTGAATGGGCGCCACTTCGAACGACAGCTTCCGGCGCACGGTGAAGGTGAGCACCGCCTGCGAGAGCAGCCGCTCGCGCACTCCCGGGGCGACCTTGATGGTCTCCCAGCAAACCGCGAACCGTTGCTGCGGCAACTGAACATGCTCTGTGATGACTTCCATCAGAGTCTCTCCTTGAAAAAGCGACTCGGCAGGAGTGCGTACGTGTAGGCGGCGGTCAGCCGGCCACCGGTCGGTATGAGTGCAAGCTTGGACCATCCTATGGCCGCTGTCCGAGCGCGAATTCCCACTCTCGAGTAAGGGCGGCTTCGTTCACGAGCCGCCGCAGGCGCGACCCGAAACGGTCATGTGCGGTGAGCTGCGAGGCGGCGAACGCGTCGAATTGCGCGTCGGTCGCTTCAAGAGCACTATCGAGCCGCGCGGCACCGTGACAACCGCAACTTCGATGATCACCAGCGTTCAGTGCTCATGCCGTGGCGCGGAGGTACAAATCTCCGGGAAGGCAATCTTGCAGTACGTCTGTCATTGCGACGATTGCCAAGCCGTTCATGGCAAGGCATTTTCGTGCAGCTTGTACGCCGCATCGGCCGTATCAATCCTGCGCGGAGAAACCGAGGTCTTTACTCTGCGAACTACTCCTCGCACCCGGTGCAAGCGCTGTAGAACATACCTGTTCGCCGAGGTTCCAGGTTACCCTGTCCGTGGCATAAACGCCGATCTGCTACCGGAGGGAATGTTCAGGCCGGAGTTTCATAGTCAGTGCCGCTATGCTGCCGCTCCGATACGGGATGAGCTCCCTCACTATAGGGGTATCCCTGCACGTTTCGGTGGCTCGGATGAGCTGATGGAGTGGTGAGAGGCACTGCCCGACCATGAGCGCGCATTTGATGCGATCGTGCTTCCGGAGAAACGATATTCGACTCCCTGGCGACGGCGGATGCAGATACCGTGAGGCATCTATGCGGCTGCGGTCCATCGTAGCTCTGCTCTTCGCGTTGATCGTCACGGGCGCGGTGTTCGCCGTCGAACCGCCGAAAGAAAGACTGATCTGCGAGTGCCTCTTCCATTCTTATAGCCTCTACATCGCCGACGCCGATGGAAAGAACGAACACCCGTTGCTTCCGGGAACGGGCTCGAACTACAACGCGTCGTTCTCCGCCGACGGCCGCTGGATCATTTTCACCTCGGAGCGCTCAGGGTCGGCAGAGATCTACCGCGTCCATCCGGACGGCTCCGCGCTTGAGCGGCTGACGCACGATCCGTCGTTCAACGACCAGGGAACGCTGTCTCCGGATGGCAAGACGTTGGCGTTCGTTTCCTCCCGCGAAGGAGGCACTGCCAACATCTGGCTGCTCGACCTCGCCACAGGGCATACGATCAATCTCACGAAGAGCAGCGCCGGAAACTTCCGGCCGAGCTGGTCGCCGGATGGGAGATGGATCGCCTTCTCATCGGACCGCAACACGCGCTTGATTCGGTATTTGCGCCCTGCCGGCGGACAGGCTTGGGAGCGGATGCAGCTGACGAGCATCTACATCGTCCGACGGGACGGCACCGGCCTCCGTAGACTGACCCAGCTCGACGGGATCGCGGGCAGTCCCAAGTGGTCGCCCGACGGCCGGCATCTCGTCTATTACGAAGTGTCGGACGTGAAGGAGCGGCACGAGGCACGAGGGGAGGGCCACGCACGGATTGTGGCCTTGGATCTGAGAACCGACACAGTGCGGCCGGTTTCTGCGGGCAAGGTGTTTGACGACTCACCGCAATATCTCCGCGACGGGGAGGTTGCCTACCTTGCCGCCGTGCAGGACAACGGCATCGAGAGATTCCGGCTTGCTTACTCCTCTGGAAGGCAGAGTTCGCCACGCGCGATAAAGAATCCCTCGTGGACTCCGGACGGTGCGTCCGTCGTATACCACCGCCTGGAGAATCCGCAGCTCCCCTGGGCGCAGCGTCTGCCCACGCGGGACTCCCGCTATGAGCTGATCGGTGGCCGACCGTTCGACGCGTCTCAGACTCTCGCCTTCACCTCGAGCGGCGATCGATTCTTCTACGTTCCTGGCAACCCCATGACCCGAATCGAGGAGGCCGCTCTCGACGATCCCGTCGCGCAGACGGTGTTCGATACAGGCGACCCCAAGCGCCGGATCGGCTCGGTATCCCTGTCTCCCGATCAGCGCGAGCTTGCGGTCGAGATCGGCCCGTATATGGAGCGTCCGCCATTACCCGGCGAGCTCGGCTTTGTGGGCGTCGACGGCGTGCACTTTCACAAGGCAATCGGAGGGGGTGATAGCAACGGCTTCCCGAGCTATTCACCGGACGGCAGTTCCCTCGTGTACCGTGTGCTCGGATCGCAGCGCGGGCTGCGTATCCTCTCTGTGCATGACGGCAAGGACCGCGTGCTGACGAGAGGATGGGACAATTTCCCGACTTGGTCCCGTCACGGAGACCGCATCGCATTCACGAGGCTCAAGAACAACGAGTTCGACATCTACACCATTCACCCGGATGGTTCTGACCTTCGGCAGCTCACGCACTCCCACGGGACCGATGCCCATCCGGTCTGGTCGCCGGACGGCCGATGGCTGGCCTTCGTGAGTGGGCGTCGCGGCTTCAAGGACGAGAGCATCTTCATGGATGCCAATCAACCTTACGGAGAAGTGTTCGTCATGCGCGCCGATGGCTCGGATGTGCGGCAGGTGACCGACAACCGTTATGAGGAGCTCATCTTGGCTTGGCTTCCGGCGATACCCGGTCAGTGAAGCCACCTGTATGTGACACGCTCGGGGACATTCTCTATGAAAGCGATCAGAAGTTATTCGACGAGATTCGACGCGGACTTGGGTAGGATCGCGTTGGAGGGTGCCGGAATCCCCGCAATGGTCTTGGGTGTGGGCATGGGTATGGAGGGCGGAATCGCCGGTGTGCAGTTACTCGTGCCCGATGATCAGATCGACGCAGCGCTGAAAGTGCTGAAGGACCTGCAAGAGCGGAGCTGAGCCTCCCGGATTGATCGGGCGCAATAGGTCGAGTGTGAGTGCGACTATCCGGCCGAGCTCCCGCTCTTGTCGGTAATCCCTGTGGAGGGGCACACTGTGGCGATGGATTCTGCAGCGGGCACTCGCCGTATGACGCCACGGAGCAAAATCCTCGGCTCGCTATTGGCCAGGATCGCCTCGCTGCCTTCGCTGCCTTCGCGGCTTTGGCTGCTTTCGCTGCTCGCCTTGCCGCTCACTGCAGCCAACGCAGCCGCTCGTTCCTGCGAAAGCCTTGCGCGGCTGAAGACGCCGCACGTGTCGGTCACGCTGGCAGAAGAGGTGACCTCCGGTGACTTCACCGCTGGGGGCTCGGAGGAATTGACCGGCCTGCCGTCGTTCTGCCGCGTGGTGGTCCAAATGACACCCACAGCGGACTCCCGGATCGGCGCAGAGATCTGGCTTCCCCTGACTCACTGGAACAACAAGCTCCTCGCCGTCGGCAGCGGCGGCTGGGGCGGCGCCATCTCGTACGGCGAATTGGCAGAAGGGTTGCGCCGCGGTTACGCCGCCAGCGCGACGGACGACGGTCACACAAGTGCAGGCGGCAGCTTCATCATGGGGCATCCGCAGAAGCTGATCGACTTTGCCTACCGGGCCGAGCACGAAATGACGCTCGAGGCCAAACGACTCATCCAGGCGCTCTACGGCCGTGTCCCGGCGCACTCGTATTGGGCTGGCTGCTCGGGGGGCGGGCGCGAGGGGTTGCTGCAGGCGGCCCGATATCCGGAGGAGTTCGACGGAGTGGTAGCCGGCGATCCCGCCAACGTCCGCCGCAATGCCTGGGCGTTGTGGCTTGCCACGCAGACGTTCAAGGATCCGGATGCGCGCATTCCGCCGGAGAAGTATCCGATGATCCATCGGGCCGTGTTGAATGCCTGTGACGCCAGCGACGGG
>JASHTA010000468.1 GCA_030040795.1 Gammaproteobacteria bacterium
GGCTAGCGCCCGTCCGTGCCGGCTGGTGTCCGGCCGAGCGGACTAGTGCCCCGCCGCGAGCCGCTGAGCGCTCTCGAGCCAAGGCCGTTGGGCGCGGCGGTAGTGAGCGGGAGCGATGCGCGCCTGCTCGAGAAGCTCCCGCGCGATGGTTGCAGCCTCTGCGCTCTGGCCCTGTGCTTTAAGAAGCTGCGCATAGCGCACCGAGGCCTCGGCGCCGGGGTAGGACGGAGCGAGGGCCTTGTACTCCTCGAGAGCCTTGGCAACGTTGCCCTCGACCTCGAGCGCGCGAGCGTAGAGCAGATGTCCTTCCGGAGACCGAAAGTCCGGATTGAGCCGGACGAGCTCGTCGAGCGTCGTGCGCGCCGCGGTCGCATCGCCCTTGCCGAATTGGGCCTTGGCGAGTCCCAGCATGATGTTCGGATCTTGTGCGTAAAGCCCGGTCAGGATCTGGCGATAGACGCCAATGGCCTCGTCATAGCGGCCGTGCCGTGCCAGCTCGTCCGCGTAGCGCTGCCGGCTCGCGACATCGCCCGTCACTCGGGCCTCGTTCTCGTAGCGGCGCAGGTTGGCCCCGGGATCGAGCGCTCGCTTCATACCTCGCGCCGTGCGCCGGGCGGTGCTGCTCCGGAAGAGCTCCGGCACCAGCTCCACGGCGATGTAGGCGACGGACCCGGCGCCCGGGAGAAGAAGGAGGACCCAGACCCAGAGAAAGTTACGTCCCGTCTTGATGGCGTGGATGATGAGGACCACCTCAACGACGATCGAACCCAGCAACAGCAGCGACATGCCAATCCTCTCGAGACTCGACCCCATAGATTACTATACTGGCGGCACCCACCCGGCTTCGGCGGTGAAAGGCCATGCGTAACAACTTCACGTGTACCGGCAGACCCTGTGCGGTGACGCTCGGCCTGACCGTTGCAGGCTGGCTCGGGCTGTGGCTCGCACCGCTTGTGTGCCGTGCGGCCGATGTACCGCCACCCGCCGCAGATCAGACAGTGATCGCCTACCGGAATGCCCTGCAGAACGATCGCGAGTCGCCGGTGCTCGGCGACCCGCACGGCAACGTAACGATCGTGGAGTTCTTCGATTACGCCTGTCCGTACTGCAAGGCAGTCGAGCCTCGCCTGGAGAGCGCGCTGCGGTCCGATCCGCACGTGAAGCTGATCCTCAAGGAGTTTCCCATCCTGACTCCGGAATCGCTGATCGCTGCTCGGGCCGCGCTCGCCTCGAGGCGCCAGCACAAATACCGGCAGTTTCACGAAGCGCTCATGGCCTATCAGGGCCCTTGGGGGGAGGAAGCGATTTTCTCTACGGCCCAACGCGTGGGCCTGAACATCGCTCGCCTGCGCCATGACATGGCCGCTCCCGGTATCGCCAACGAGATCATCGCGAATTTCAATCTCGCGCGCGGCCTGCGCCTCTTCCAGACACCCAGCTTCATCGTCGGCGATCACATCCTCACGGGTCCGTCCGCGCAAATCGACTTTCCGGCAGCGATTGGCGAGGCCCGACAGCAGCGGCCGTAAAGGTGAATGGCGCGCATCGGGTGGTCTCAATTCGAGCCGCAGTCTTCGGCGCTGTGGCGGCGGCTCTCGGGTGGATCGTCCTCGGCTCCGCCGCTCGCGCAGCGGACGGGGGAAGCTCTTCGGCGGCGGCGCCGCATCGGCTGCGGGTGGGGCTCGTGCTGTCGGGCGGAGGGGCACGCGGAGCCGCGCACATCGGCGTGCTCAAAGTGCTCGCCCAGATGCACATCCCAATCGATGCCATCGCCGGCACGAGCATGGGCGCTGTGGTGGGGGGGCTCTACGCGAGCGGGCTCTCACCGAGCGAGATCGAGTCCGTGATGGACTCCGTGAACTGGGACGACGCATTCAGCGACGTGCCGCCGCGCAAGGAGCTCAGCTTCCGCCGCAAAGAGGAAGAGCGGCAATTTCCCATGAAGCTTCCGCTCGGCATCCGAGGCGGCAAGCTGCGGCTCCCGCGAGGACTCATCGAGGCCGAGACCCTCACGAGGATACTGCGGCGGCTGACGCTGCCGGTCTCCGGAATCAAGAGCTTCAACGATCTGCCCACGCCGTTCCGGGCAGTCGCAACGGACATCTCGACTGGCGAGCCCGTCGTCATGCGCGCGGGCGATCTGGCCACTGCGATGCGGGCGAGCCTGTCGGCGCCCGGTGTCTTCAGTCCCGTGGAGCGTGAAGGACGCCTGCTGGTCGACGGCGGCATTGCCGAGAACTTGCCCATCGACGTTGCGCGCGAGATGCACGTGGATGTGCTGATCGTCGTGGATGTCGGCTTCAACCTGTATCCGCGCAACAAGCTCGTGAGTCCCGCGGCCATCTCGAACCAGATGCTGGCCATCCTGATTCGCCGCGAGTCGCAGCGGCAGCTCTCCACGTTGACGCCGCACGACGTCCTCATCACGCCGCAGCTGGGAGATGCCTCGTCCTTCGATTTTCGGATCGTGAAGCGGGCCATCACGCTCGGCGAGCAGGCCGCCAGCGCAGCAGCGCCTCGCCTCGCCTCGCTTGAGTTGAGTCCTCAGGCCTATGCCGATTACGTCGCTCGGCGCCAGGCCGAGCGCGAGCAGCTTCCGACGATCCAGTTCGTACACGTGAACACGGACTCGCAGCGCTACGCACCGTCGCTGCATTCGCTGTTCGACGATCTCATCGGCAAGCGCGTCGATCCGAAGGTGGTGGACAGCCGCATCACCGACCTTTACGGTCGCGGCGACCTGGCGATCCTCGACTACCGGATCGAGAACGAGAACGGCGAGGACGGTCTCGACCTGTCGGCTGAGCGCCACTCGTACGGGCCGGACTACGTACGCTTCGGGCTGAACCTGCAGGACGATTTTCAAGGCAACGCCTTCTACAACGCCGAAGCGCTTCTCGTGATGTCGGAGCTCAGCTCCACGGGCTCGGAGTGGGTCTGGGATCTTCAGGAGGGCGTCTCGCCGCACGTCTACTCGGAGTTCTTCCTGCCGCTCTCCAATTACTGGACGTACTTCATCCTGCCGAACTTCGAATATTCGGCGACGAACGTGCCGCTGATCAACAGCTCCGAGCAGCAGACGGCCAATTTCAGGCTCCGCGACTTCAATTACGGGCTCGACTTTGGCCGCCAGCTCGGCAACTGGGGCGAGGCTCGCGTTGGACTGCTGCACGATGAAGGCACTTCGTACGTGCGCATCGGCGATCCGGATCTGCCCACGACGCACTTCAGGGACTACGGCTTCTTCGTGCGCTTCTCCTACGATCAGCTGGACGATGTGGACTTTCCCCACTCCGGGCAGCTCGCGACCGTGCAGTGGAACAGCGAGAACAGCTGGGTCAAGGAGCAGGACACACCAGGCTCGGAGAACCCGCTCAATCAGGTGACGCTCAGCTGGCTCGGGGCCAAATCGTTCGGCCGCGAGACGGCCGTTCTCTGGGCGACCGGCGGCACGACGCTCAATCAAACCGCCCCGCTCGATCTGCACACGCAATTCATGCTCGGTGGGCTGTTCAATCTGTCCGGCCTTCCCGCCCAATCGCTCGCCGGATCGGATTTCGGGATCGCGCGGCTGCTGCTCTACCGCCAGATCGGCAGCGGCGGGGAGGGGCTCTTCGATTTCCCCGCGTATGTGGGCTTCTCGCTGGAGGCGGGCAACATCTGGCAGGAGCGGCAGAGCATCGACTTCAGCTCGGTGCGCAAGGACGGGAGCGTATTTCTCGGGCTCGACACGCCGCTCGGGCCGGTCTATCTCGCGACCGGCTTCGATCAGACCGGCTCGGAGGCGTTCTACCTCTTCCTCGGCCGCACGTTCTGAGCCGGACGAGGCCGCTGCGCGCCGCCCCTACAGCCCGTGGCTCTCGGCGAGCTTCTCGACTTTCTCGAAGATGAGCGACGGCCGGTCCCCCGTGCGCGAGTACTCGTGGCGGCGGCTCATCTCATCGAGCGCCGCGTCGCGCTCCTCGCGCGTGGCATACCAGTGAATACGGCTCCACTCCGGGCCAAGGAGCTTGCGGAAGGGGTCTCCGCGCGGAAGGCTCACGCGGACGCCGTACGGGTGGAGCTTCTCGAGCGGAGGCGCGCGAAGGTTGTGTGCTTGGTTGATTCCCATGGCGGAAGCTTACCGGTATCTCCTCGGGAGGTGGAAGTGCTTCGTCGTCGCTTGTGTTGAGAGGGGAAGCGCCTCGCCGTCGCTTGTGTTGCGACCCGCACGTCCCCACACTGTCGGCAGGTCGCAGCGTTTCGGGAGCTCGTAGGCCATGGCTCTATTTCGCGCCAAATCGGAGATGCCCTCCCCAACGGAAGCCCTGCCGGGGCGTGCGGCGCCCCTCAGCGTTCCGGAAACCCACTTCGTGAACGGCCGGCGCATCGTCCCGCCGTTTCCCGCCGGGCTGAAGGAGGCGGTCTTCGGACTCGGCTGTTTCTGGGGTGCCGAGAAGCACTTCTGGGAGCTGCCAGGAGTGTATTCGACGGCCGTCGGCTATGCCGGCGGCCACACCCCGAATCCGACGTATGAAGAGGTGTGCACCGGTCGAACCGGGCATGCGGAGGTCGTGCGCGTCATCTTTGACCCTGCGAAGCTTTCGTATCGGCAGCTTCTCAAGGAATTCTGGGAGAGCCACGATCCGACGCAGGGCATGCGCCAGGGCAACGACATCGGCACGCAATATCGCTCCGCGATCTACGCTCTCGATGACGAGCAGCGGAGAGCCGCGGAGGAGTCGAAGCGGGCGTTTCAGGAAAGATTGACCACGGCCGGCTTCGGCGCCATCACGACCGAGATCCGCGAGGCGCCGCCCTTCTACTACGCAGAGGATTATCACCAGCAGTACCTCGCGAAGAATCCGCGCGGGTATTGCCCGGATCATTCGTGCGGCGTGCGCTTTGATTCTGCGGGGTTACGGGAGGGGGAGAAGGCATAAGCGCAGGTGTGACCCTGCTTCGTGCGCACCGGACACCATTCCGTGAATGTCGCCCTCGGAAAGGTAGAAGGCTGGTCCGCACTAGGGTTTAGGTGGCGCGAGCGTAAATTTGCCGTTCACCACCGGGTTGCGGTCGTTTTCCTCACACACCTCATCATACAGACGGTTCATGTTGGGGACTCGGTGGTACTGGCGCGTGAGCTTCCATGGACGACTCAATGCGATGGGATCCTCGACGGTGATCTGATCCTCGAGCGTATTTTTATCGAGCATGCGAATCCTTTCGGTGAACCGCGCCTGTTCGCTGAGCGTTTCACGATCCCAAGTGGCATACCAATTGGTTGCAACCGTATCGACCACCAGAGTCTGGCCTTCCCAGTGCCCCACCGAATCACCCCAGGGCGTGGCAAATATCTCATCCGGGGGCGGGTGCGCTCGTCCGTCGGTATAGATATGCCGCGTTGAGCGGCCGGAGAAGATCAACGCGGTCTCCTCCGGGGTCACCATTGCTTCGAATATATACGGTGAACCGATCATCATGGCCGGAAATCCGACGATACACCCGAAGGGCTTATCCGGTTTGTTGGCCCTCGCGGCCTTCAGAGCCTGCGACTTGGCTTCCCATTCGGCGTTGTAGGGCGGATGCAGGCGAAACGACTCTACCATGCGCTTGAGCTCCGCGGGATCGTCAGGAGCGCCGGTCGCGCCCGTCTCGAATTGCTCCCACAGACCCGACCAATTCGGAAGCTTGGAAAAGGCCCGCACTCGCTGCGCGGAGTTGAGCTCCGCGCTGACGCTGCTCACGCTTATCAGCATCAGCAGTGCCGCCAGCCTGAATCCACGCAGATTGTTCATCGTGGCGTCGCCCCGAGCTTGCCGTTGGACCCGGTCCCCGACACGAAGTAACCGCCTTTGCTGCCATCGCGCATGGGGAAGATCACGACGGTAATCTTGTCGCCAGGCTTCAATGTGCGTGGCTTCCAGCCGCCACGAACCAGCTGCCCGGGTGAGGCCATCTCAATGCTCCATTCATCTTGCGTGCCCTGTGCATCACCCTCACGTGCCACGAGCAACTGAATGAAGCAATGGGGATTGGTCCATTGCAGCTCCTTCACCGTTCCCACCAAGGTCGTGCGCTTGTTCCTGTCAAATATACCGAAGGAATGATGCGCGAAAACCGGCAGCGCAAGTGTCAGCACAGCCCCTGTAAGCAGCATTCTCCAAGCGACTGCCACGATGCGCTTCCCTGTACCGTAGCGTGCCTGAGCCGCAGTGGGTATTTCAGGGGCCATCATAGTCGCCGGCAGCGCAACGAGTGCAGAAAACCGAATCGCTACCAACCATCGGCTTCGATTCGTCATGGGTTCTCTCTCCCGCCAGACACCAGGAATCGTACCGCCGTCTCATCCGATCGTGCCAGCACGATTCGCCGATACACCCGTCGCGGCGCACGCAGCGCAGCAACGCAGGCTCGTCGCGCTTGTTGGACGGTTATTGGGTCTACCGATGGATCGATGGCAACGTATACTGAATGTCTGCCGGCAGCATGACCACGACACGATAACGCCTTGATTTCTGTGGAGGGAAAAACTGGGGAGGCTTATGCTCGATCTCGTTGCGGCGAGCGCATTTTTTCTCCTCATCCATTTCGGCGTCTCGGGCACGAGGCTCCGAGATGCGCTCGTCGCGCATCTTGGCGCGGGTCCGTATCGAGGGGTGTTCTCGCTCGCGTCTCTCGTCGGAATCGCGTGGCTGGTCTACGCGTACCGGCACGCGCCGGTCGAGCCGCTCTGGGGTCTGCTGCTCGGCTTTCGTCCCGCCGCGTACGGGCTCGTCTTCGTCGCCTTTCTCTTCGTCGTCATCGGACTCACGACCCCGACTCCGACGAGTGTCGGGATGGAGTCGAAGCTCGCGCAGGGAGCCGAGAGCGTCAGGGGAATGGTCCGCATCACGCGCCACCCCTTCCTGTGGGGCGTCGCGCTCTGGGCGCTCGTTCACCTCATCCTGAACGGCGATCTCGCATCCCTCATCCTCTTCGGCGCGCTGCTCGTGCTCGCCGTCGGTGGGACGGCCTCCATCGATGCCAAGCGCCGGCGCCTCTTCGGCGAGCAATGGAGTCCGTTCGCGAAAGTGACTTCCAACCTCCCCTTTGCGGCAATCGCCGCGGGCAGGAATCGCCTGGGGCCCGCTGTCGCGGAGATCGGCGTCTTGCGGGCACTGGCGGCGATCATCGCGTACGCGGTAGCGTTCTACCTGCACGGAAAGCTGGGTCCGCCGCTCGGCTGAAAGAGGGGGAGTCGTGGATGTCTTTGGAGAGCAGGGTAAAACCCGAGCCATCTACCATGTGTCGCTCGGCGTGAGCGATATCGATCGCGCGAGAAGCTTCTACGGCGCCGTCCTGCATCCTCTCGGGTACAGGCTTTTGTACGAGGTCAAGGAGCGAGGCGGCATCACGTCACTCGGATGGGGGCTGCATTTCCCCGAGCTCTGGACCAACATTCCGCTCGGCGGAGCGCCCCCTCGTCCGGGCGTTGGCGTGCACGTCGCGTTTCACGCGCCGAGTTCCGCCTCCGTGGATGAGTTCTATCGGGCCGCCCTGTCGGCGGGCGGCGCGGATAATGGTCCGCCGGGCTACCGGACCGACTACGATCCCGGGTATTACGGCGCGTTCGTGAGCGACCCGGACGGAAACCACCTGGAAGCCATGTGGTTCGACCACGGGAAGGGCGGCGCACGTTAAAATGTGGTAAGAATGAGACGCATCAGCATACGGGCCTGATTCTTTCGCATCGACCGCCATGTCGAAGTCTGCCGACCTCTCATCCGCAAGCCTCGCGGTAGGTCCCTGGGACGCGCGCTTGGCACGCCGGATCGTCGCACCGCTCAAGGGGACTCGCGTCACCCCGAATCACCTGACCACCGTCCGTTTGTTGGTCGGTCTCGCTGGCGCTGCCGCTTTTACGCCCGGAACCTACGGCTGGATGAATCTCGCCGCGCTGTTGATGATTACCTCGAACTTTCTCGATCATGCCGACGGCGAGCTGGCGCGCCTGAGCGGCAAGTCGAGCCGCATCGGGCACTTTTACGACCTCGCCAGCGATGCCGTCGTGACGGTCCTGCTGTTCGTCGCGATGGGCGTCGGCGCGAGCGCCGCACGGAAGACCGCTTTCGGAGTGCCGCTCCTCGTACTCGGCGCAATTGCCGGAGTCGCCGTCGCGCTGATCTTTTTCCTGCGCATGCGCATCGAGGAAATGGCGGGCAGGGCGGCGAACCAGCAGGCGTCGCTCGGGGGATTCGAGACGGAGGACATCCTGTACCTGCTTCCCGTCGTGACCTTGTGCAATGGCGTCGCGGGGTATCTGATCGCCGCCTCGATCGGAGCTCCGCTGTTCGCCGCGTGGGTCGTGATCGACTATCGCCGGGTGCTGCGCCGAGCAAAGCTGACGGTGGCCGATTCGACCTCCAGGACGGGACTCGCCTGACCGGTCTCTCCGCGAATGGGGAAGATGAGCGGAGGCCCCAGGCTTCGGCCGTGTCCGCGGGCCGGTCCGATGCCGATCGGGCGATGCAGGAGCGGCTGCAAGACCTCGATGCGCAGCCGCTGCGCCAGGATTTCGTGCGTCACGGCGCCTTCCTGTACGTGCCGGAGTTCCTGCCGCAGCGGATCGTCGGACAGCTCGTGTCCGCCGTGGCCGCCGCTCGCGGCTCCGTCAACCGCAACTACCTGCCCGGCCATAAGCAAGGCGGCAGCATCAGCCGCCACATCCTCGACGAACTCGCTCCGGTCATCGCAGACCTGTATCGCTCGCCCGCGCTGATCGCCTGGCTCGAGCGGGTGGCAGGCGAGCGCCTGCAGCTCTCGCCGCCCGAGGATGCTCACGCCTATGCGCTCTATTTCTATACGCGCCCCGGCGATCACATCGGCTGGCACTACGACACTTCTTACTACGTAGGCCGCCGCTACACCCTGCTTTTCGGCGTGGTCGATGACTCCTCGTGCCGCCTCGACTACGAGCTGCACACGCGCGAGCGCGGTGTGCCGACCGTCGCGGGCTCACTTCAGATCCCGCCGGGCGGCCTGGTCTTCTTCGATGGGGATGCGCTGCGCCACCGCATCACTCCGCTCGGCCACGAAGAGCTGCGTGTATCGCTGACGTTCGAGTACGTCACCGATCCGAGAATACGCCGTGGGTGGCGGCTGATCTCCAACATGAAGGATGCGCTGGGATACTTCGGCTTTCGCCAGGTCTTTCGCCGCGGCAAGCGAGGCGCGCCTTGACGCGGTCGGCAATCTGGCTCCTCGCGGCGGGAGCGCTGCTGTTCGCCGGTGTGCTCGTATCGCACGGCCTCGCGCCGGTGCTTGCGACGCTCGCCCGGGCAGGCTGGGGCCTGCTGCTCGTCGCCCTGTTTCACGCGCTGCCGCTCGTGCTCGACGCCGTGGCGATCGTCGCCGTATTCGACGCGACCGTGGCGCGCGGCTCCTGGCGCGACGCGCTCCTCGCCCGCTGGGCGGGAGAGTCCGCGAACAGCCTCATGCCCATGGGTCAGGTTGCGGGGCCGGTGGTGATGGTCCGCAGTCTCACGCACCACCGAATGCCCATGGCGCAGGCCGCCGCGGCGATCACGGTCAGCACGACCCTGCAAGGCCTCGCTCAGATCGCCTTCGCGCTGATCGGCGTCGCCTCGCTCGCGACCCAAGCGGGCCGGCATGCCGGCCACTCGCGGCACATCGGCGTATTCCTGCTCATCGCCGGTATCGTGCTTGCACTGCCGGTCACGCTGTTCTATCTCGTTCAGCGCCGCGGGCTCTTCGGCAGATCGATGCGCACCGTCGCCCGACTCTGGAGCCGGCGCGACTGGTCTCGGCTTACGAGCCGCGCCGAGGAGATCGACGTTGCGGTCGAGAGGACCTACGCCCGGCCGGGACGAGCGCTCGCGAGCTTCGTACTGAGCCTCGCGGGGTGGCTCGTCGGAACGGGTGAGGTCTATCTGATCCTGCAGTTCATCGGCACTCCGGCCGGCTGGCTCGATGCCCTCGCGCTCGAGAGTCTCGGGCAGGCGGTTCGCGGAGCCGCATTCGCGGTTCCGGGTGCGCTCGGTGTGCAGGAGGGCGGGTATCTGCTCCTTGCGCCCCTCGTGGGATTGCAGCCGGACGCGGCCCTTGCGCTGTCGCTCGCCAAGCGGGCGCGCGAGATCGTGCTGGGCGTGCCGGGCCTGCTTTATCTGTACCTCTCGGAGCGGGGCTGGCGCCGTCGCGTCGCGTGCGCGACTGCCGGAGAGTGACCGCCGCCGGAGAGTCACCGCGAGCCGATACGCCGGCCCGCGGGATCGAACAGGCAGCACGCCGCGCATTTTTGTAATATTCCCGGTCCGGGCACGGCAGAGGGGTTCATGCGCGCCATCATTCTCGCGGCGGGCCGCGGCTCGCGC
>JASHTA010000469.1 GCA_030040795.1 Gammaproteobacteria bacterium
GAGGTTTCCCAACTGCAACTGCTCGCTCATATCCTACCGGAGCGTGTCGGATCCATTCTGTCCATTGCGAACCTCCGGCAGGATCTGTCAGTTGCCTTCAAGACAGCGGACAAATGGGTCGGCATATTCGAGAACCTGTACTATTGCTTCAGGATCATGCCGTACGGACTGCCTCACCTGCGGGCAGTAAAAAAAGAGAGAAAGCTCTATCTTTGGGATTGGTCGCTCTGCGAGAGCGAGGCTGCGCGATTCGAAAACCTCGTAGCCTCGCATTTGCTCAAGTACTGCCATTTCACCGAAGACACGCTCGGAGACGAAATGTCCTTACGCTTCCTGCGTGATGCCGCCGGCAGGGAAATCGACTTCGTCGTACTGAGAAACGGAAAACCCGAGTTTGCGGTGGAGTGCAAGACCGGCGAACGCGCGCTCAGCAAGAACATTGTCTATTTCGCCCACCGCACGGCGATCCCCCGGTTCTATCAGGTGCACTTGAAAGCCGACGGAGAGAATGCCGAATGGGCAGACCACAAGGCCCGGATACTTCCCTTCGTGAAACTCGCGAAGGAATTGAAATTGTGAGAGGCTCAGGAGAGAGACGTCCTGAGAAGGGTAATTGGCGAGAGAGGGATTCGAACAGACCTATATCTTATTGATTCAGAAGATATTTTTAGCTACTGCGATTTTCGATACCACCAAAAATACCCTTCCTCACACGCCGACTGAGACTAGGCCCAGGGCACCTACCGCGCGCTCATGATCTCCTGGCCGTCCTGTCGATCCATTGGAGCAGATTCTCAATTGTCGCAGAGGCGTCGAGCCGCACTTCGCGACCTCGTTTTGCCCTTCCGGGATCCAGTATAGAAATTGTTCCATCCGAAGCGACGGCCGCTACTACCCAGCGCCAGGTCAGCTTGGCTGCCTCCGCACTCATGCGAGACCATTCGGCTTTGGTAAAGCGCAGAGGAAGGGAACTGCGCTTGACCTGGACACCAAGCTGCACCGCAGCGCGCGTAGCCAGGAGGTCGAACGCGCCGCGCGATGCCCGCGATTGGTACACCAGATCGAAGCCCGTCGCCGACAGTTCGCGTGCAACGGCTTGCTCCGCCGCGTCGCCAATCACGCTCATCGGCACCACTGTCCCTCCCGGCCGTCTCCAGCGCAACCACAGTCCAAACGTTGGATCAGCAAGACGGTAGAGTCCCTCCTCGGTCTTGGTAACCGCGTCCTTCAATCGCTCAAGGTAGCCGGCAGTCGCGGCGGTGGACGTACCGATTCGCGACGCGACCTCAGTCAGAGAAGCGGGACCGGTGCCAAGCGCGTCAAGCGTCGCTGCAAGGTAGGTGGACCGGCCCACGATGCGGCGGAAATCGTTCTCGAAAAAGAGCGCCAGCCGGCCGGTAGGCGAGAATAGCAGCGCCTGGAAGGCCACCTTCAGATCCGATTCATCCGGGGTGCCGGGCATGGCCATCAGCGTCTCGCCGAGTAGCTGCAGGTAAAAGGGATTTCCGCCAATGGCACTCACTGCCCTGCCAGCCAGCTCGGCTGGTACGGGGCGGCTGCCGGGTCCGGGTCGTCGGAGCAGCTCAATCGCGGCATCGCGGGTGAAAGGTCCAAGCTCCAGAATCGAGAAGTGCTGGAAAAACGGTGACGCCTCTTCCGTCACGAGTGTGAGTAGCATCGAACGCGCCGAGCCGGAGATGAAATAGGTAACCCGCCGGTGTCGCTGCCACACGCTGCGAAGGCGCGCGAACAGAGCGAAGTCTTTCGGCGAAAGACCAGCGAGATCCTGGAACTCGTCGAGCGCCACGACGATCCACAGCCCCAGTGCTTCCGCCAGCCGCTCGGGTGCATCGAGCCACGAGCGGATCCGCTCGTCGGTAACTCGTCCTTCCGGAATCTCGAGCAGCTCGCTCCGGAGCACGGATGGCAATCTGCCGAAATTCTCCGAGCGCAGGAGGGCTGCCCGATACCCGGCGGGCGAGTGAATCAACCGCTCGAGCGATTCGCCGACCTCGGTGGCGAACGCCGCGTCCAAAACCCGCAGCGCGAGATGGCGGAAGACTTCCCCCGAGACTGGACTCTGCTCCTGCGTGTCCAAGACAACTACGCGCAATGAGGGTGAATACGCGCGCCGAGCCGCCTCGAGCACGAGGCTCGTCTTACCTATCTTGCGAGGTCCGATGATGGCCACCCATTTCGGAGCGCCGGCGGACAGCTTCTCGATCGAGCGGGCCACCTGGTCCAGCTCCGTCGCGCGGTTGTGGAACTCTTCGCCGACTACCGGCGTACTGGTGTGGAACATCTCCGGAACGCCTCTAAGCTCTATCCACAATAACAAGCATGCTACTAGCAAGTTTGCTACGTAGCAAGATTGCTAGTAATGAGAAAGTAGCACTAGCCCTCGCCTGGGGGCAGCCGAACGCCGAGTCACCTGGGCGATTCCAGTAAGCGTGCGATCAAGCTTTTGGAAGATGCCTCGTGTTCTCCACGATCCCGAGCTTGGCGACGGCGTGTGTTCTCAATGCTTGCCGACGGCGCGAGGGATCCGTTCCGGCAGCAAGCAACCGCCGCGCAGCCTGGTGACGCGCTCTCGCCTTCTCCGGCGGGACGTCCGGATAGACGCCGAGCGGGAGCGTCTTCGGTTTTCCGTTGAGCAGGCAGAGACCACCGCCGTCGGAGAGCTTGCGCGCTCGGCTCCAGGGTTCCACGCGACGAATCTGCGTTTCGGTCAGCACGAGTGAGTTCTAGTGCAGTGGGGAATGAAGCCTCTGCCGATCTACGGTTATAGCGCGAGCGCTCTGTCCCACAAATCCTTCAGAGATGCTGCCCGGATCCGGTAGGCTCGACCCAAGGAGAACTGCCGCTTGCGAATCCGATGTGCGAGCTCTGTGCAGAGCTCTATGCCGGCGAGAGTTACGGCTGCCGTGCCGAAGGACTCGAAGCCCAGCATCGAGGCGCAGCGCCGCTTGATCGCGCGATGATCCTGTTCCACGATGTTGTTGAGATACTGCCGGCTGCGGACGACCGCAAATCGCCATCGGCGCTGCTCTTCCCGAAGTAACCGCAGCGCGCGGTGAGTTGCCGTATTCCCATGCAGATTAACCTTGCACGGCCATCCCGCCGACCCCGACACCACGGCGTTGCGGAAGAGCGCCTGCACAGCCTCCATGCTACGATCGCCGCACAGCAGCGAGTGCACCGACTTGCCGTGCCGACCGACCGCGCGGTAGAGATAATTCCAGCGCCCGCGAATGGAATCGCTGTCTCATCCATGCGCCACGAGGAATTCGCGCACCGCGCATACCGCGCCCACCGTCGCTCGTACTCCGGAACGTAATGCAGCACCCAGCGCATGATCGTGGTGTGAGACACACCGACGCCGCGCTCGGCCATTATTACGAGACGGTATGAGATGGCGTGAGACGGTCTGAGAAAGGAACTTGGCGGAGAGAGAGGGATTCGAACCCTCGAAGGGCTTTTGACCCTTACACCCTTAGCAGGGGTGCG
>JASHTA010000470.1 GCA_030040795.1 Gammaproteobacteria bacterium
TCCCGAGCGGCCGCCATGCTGTCACCCCATCTCAAGCGGCTGGAATCCGAGTCGATCGAGATCATGCGCGAGGTCGCGGCCGAGTTCGCGAAGCCGGTGATGCTCTACTCCATCGGCAAGGACTCGGGCGTCATGCTGCACATGGCGATCAAGGCGTTCTATCCCTCCAAGCCGCCGTTCCCGCTGCTGCACATCGATACCGGCTGGAAATTTCGCGACATGATCCGCCACCGCGACAGGATCGCCGAGCGCTACGGCGTGCAGCTGCTCGTCTATACGAACGAAGAGGGCCGCGCGCGCGGGATCAACCCCATCGCCTCGGGCTCGCAGCTTCACACGCAGGTGATGAAGACCGAGGCGCTCAAGCAGGCGCTCGACAAGTGGGGGTTCGATGCAGCGTTCGGCGGAGCGCGCCGCGACGAGGAGAAAAGCCGCGCGAAGGAGCGAATCTTCTCCTTCCGCTCGAAGGGGCATGTCTGGGATCCGCGCAATCAGAGGCCGGAGCTCTGGCGCCTGTACAACACGCGGCTCAACAAGGGCGAGACCATCCGCGTATTCCCGTTGTCGAACTGGACCGAGCTCGATATCTGGCAGTACACGCGCGCCGAGGACATCCCCGTCGTGCCGCTCTACTTCGCGGCGCCGCGCCCGGTCGTCAAGCGTGACGGCCTGCTCATCATGCGGGACGATGAGCGGATGCCGCTCGAGCCCGGGGAGCGCGAGCAGGTCCGCATGGTGCGATTCCGCTCGCTCGGGTGCTATCCGCTCAGCGCGGCGATCGAGAGCACGGCCGCGACGCTCGACGACATCATCGAGGAGATGCTCACCACGCGCACCTCCGAGCGCTCGGGCCGCGTGATCGACGGAGACGAGGCGGCTTCCATGGAGAAGAAAAAGCGCGAGGGCTATTTCTGATGACCGCACAGCTGCCGAGCGAGGTCGTCGTGAGCGCAGGCACGGCCGGCCCCACGAAGAGCCTGCTTCGATTCCTGACGTGCGGCTCGGTCGACGATGGCAAGTCGACGCTCATCGGCCGCCTACTCTACGACAGCAAGCTCATCCACGACGATCAGCTCGATGCCTTGCGCCGCGACAGCCTCAAGCACGGCACGACCGGAGAGGACATGGATCTCGCCCTGCTCGTGGACGGCCTCGAGGCCGAGCGCGAGCAGGGCATCACGATCGACGTCGCCTACCGGTTCTTCAGCACTCCGCGGCGATCGTTCATCGTCGCAGACACGCCCGGGCACGAGCAGTACACGCGCAACATGGCGACCGGCGCCTCCAACTCCGAGGCGGCGGTCATCCTGATCGACGCCCGCAAGGGAGTGCTCACCCAGACCCGGCGCCACAGCTACATCTGCGCGCTGCTCGGCATCCGCCACGTCGTGCTGGCCGTCAACAAGATCGATCTCGTCGATTTCTCGGCGGAGCGTTTCCATCACATCGTCGGAGACTACTTCGGCTTCGCTCAGACTCTCGGCTTCGCATCCGTCACGCCCATCCCGATCTCCGCGCGGTACGGGGAGAACGTCACCTCCCGCTCCGGGCGCATGGGCTGGTACGACGGTCCGACGCTGCTCGAGTATCTGGAATCGCTCGACGCCGAGCACGACCTTGCCGAGCGGCCGTTTCGCTTTCCCGTGCAGTGGGTCAACCGCCCGAATCTCGATTTCCGCGGCTACTCGGGCACGGTCGCCTCCGGCGCGGTCGCGGTCGGCGATCGCGTGATCGTCGCCGCATCGGGCCGGGAATCGGTCGTCTCGCGCATCGTGACGGCGGATGGGGATTTGCGCGAGGCGCGCGCCGGCAGCGCCGTGACTCTCGCGCTCGCGGACGAGATCGACATCGCTCGAGGCGATGTGCTCGCGCCCGCCGCCGCGCGCCCCGAGGTGGTCGATCAGTTCGCAGCGCACGTGCTGTGGATGGCGGAGGACGCGATGCTGCCCGGCCGGTCGTATCTCATGCGCATCGGCACGAAGTACGTTCCGGCCCGCGTGACGACACTCAAGCACAAGATCGACGTGAACACTCTCGAGCACATCGCCGCGAAGACGCTCGGTCTCAACGAGATCGGACTGTGCAATGTCGCAACGGCGACGCCGGTCGCGTTCGACCCGTATGCCGAGAACCGCGAGACGGGCGGGTTCATCCTGATCGACCGCTACAACAACTCGACCGCCGGCGCCGGGATGATCGCCTTCGGCCTGCGGCGGGCGACGAACGTCCATCGGCAGAGCCTCACGATCGACCGGGACACGCGCTTGCGGCGCAACGGCCACAAGCCCGCCATCCTGTGGTTCACGGGCCTCTCGGGCTCCGGCAAGTCGACGATCGCGAACCTCGTCGAGAAGGAGCTCTACGGGCTTGGCGCGCACACGTATCTGCTCGACGGCGACAACGTGCGTCATGGCTTGAACCGCGACTTGGGATTCACCGACGCGGACCGGGTCGAGAATATCCGCCGCGTGGGCGAGGTGGCACGGCTCTTCGTGGACGCCGGGCTCATCGTCCTCTGCTCCTTCATCTCCCCGTTTCGCGCCGAGCGGCGCATGGTGCGCGAGCTGGTCGGGCAGGGCGAGTTCATCGAGGTCTTCGACGATACGCCGCTCGAGGAGTGCATCCGGCGCGATCCGAAGGGGCTCTACTCACGGGCCAAGGAGGGCAAGATCAAGCACTTCACCGGTATCGATTCGCCCTACGAAGTCCCCGAGCACGCGGAGCTCGTGCTCTCCACCCGCCACTCGACGGCGGAGGACGCTGCGCGGCGCGTGATCGCCGATCTTCGAGCGAGACAAATCATCTCCTGAGCGGCGACAGTTTTGCGGTGAGGGTCTCCCGCCCTCGACCGGCTCACATCGCGCGCACGAGCTGTGCAACATACTCGGCGATCGCGAGCGATGCCGTGAGGCCGGGCGATTCGATGCCAAAGAGATTGACGATCGGCATGCCGTGCGCCGCGGGTCCCTGGATGTGAAAGTCGGCGGGCGGCTCGCCCGGGCCCGAGAGCTTCGGGCGGATGCCCGCGTAGGCCGGCCGCAGAGCGCCGTCGGGCAGCGCGGGCCAGTAGCGGCGGATCGCCGGATAGAAATGCTCGGCGCGCGCGGGATCGACGGCATAGTCGACGGTGTCGATCCATTGCACGTCCGGTCCGAAGCGCGCCCGGCCCGCCAGATCGAGCGTCACGTGCACTCCGAGTCCGCCGGGCTCCGGGACGGGATAGACGAGATGCGCGAAGGGCGAGCGGCCCGCGAGCGCAAAGTAACTCCCCTTGGCGAGATAGCTGCTCGGAATGCGATCGGCGGGAAAGCCCTCCGTCGCCCGCGCGAGCGCCGGCGCATCGAGACCCGCCGCATTCACGACGAGCGAGGCGAGGAGCGCCGGCGAGGTGCCGTTGACGGCTATGGCGACGCCGCTCTCCTGCAGCCGCAGGCTCGTGACGCGGCTCCCGTACGCAAACGTCACGCCGTCTGCTTCCGCCTGTCCGAGCAGCGCGATCAGATAGGCGTGCGTGTCGAGAATTCCCGTGTGAGGGGAGTGCAGGGCAGCGCGGCATTCGAGCTGCGGCTCCAAGGCATGCGTGTCCCGCCGATCGAGAGCCAGGAGGTCGACGCCGTTCGATCGCGCGGTCGAGGCAATCTGCTCGAGGATCGGAAGCTGCGCATCCGAGGTGGCGACGAGAAGTTTGCCGCACCGCCGATGAGCGATCCCCCAGCGCGCGCAGAACTCATAGAGCCGCAGCCGGCCCTCGACGCAGAGCCGCGCCTTGAGGGAGCCCGGGGCGTAGTACAGGCCGGCGTGAATCACCTCGCTGTTGCGCGAGCTCGCGCCGGTTCCGAAGGTGCCGGCCGCCTCGAGCACCAGGACGTCGCGCCCATCGCGGGCGAGCGACCGGGCGATCGCGAGTCCGATCGCTCCCGCGCCGATCACCGCCACCTCGATCCGATCCAACTACGCAATCCCCGCGCGCCGGCGCGCCGCCGCAGAGCAGCTCGAGAGGAACGGCGAGTCCCGATCGAAGAATCTCCAGGGGCGGCGCGCCCACTCGCCGGCATACTCGACCCCGATCCGTGCGCTCGTGCCGATGCGCACGGCAGGGCCGTTTCCCCGCGGCCGCTCGATCCACAGGACATCGCCGCGCAGGTCGATCGCGTTCAATGTCCGATCGATGCCCATCGCGCGGCACAGCAGCCCCGGCCCCCACGTGCCGCTTGCAATGTTCGCGACCGGCTCGACCGCGCGCAGCAGCACCGCATGCGGCACGCCGGCCGGCGAGGCCACGACGTTGAGACAGTTCCAGAAGCCGTAGATGAGGTACACATAGGCGTGGCCCGGGGGCCCGAACATGACCTCCGTGCGCGCCGTGCGCCGGCCGCCCGCAGAATGCGCCGCGAGATCCTCGGGGCCCATGTACGCTTCGGTCTCGACGATGCGCCCGATTTGCAGTGTGGCACCGTCGCGGTGCACGAGGTGCAGCCCGAGCAGATCCGGCGCGACTGCAAGCGACGTCCGCGCATAGAACGAGCGGGGCAGCCTCAAGGAGGATCGCTCGCCGGCGACGGCGAATCGGCCACCTGCAGCCGGCTATCGACGGCTTTCACGCCCGGTGTCGCGCGCGTGATCTGCTCGGCCCGCTTGGCCATCGCGGCACTGTCGACCACTCCATCCAGAGTGACCGTCCCTTGGAAGGTGTGCACGTCGATCTCCCGCGCCTCGACCTGCGAGTTCTGAACGAGCGCGATCTCAACCCGTGCGTTGATCGATGCATCGCCGACGTAGGCGGTCGGGCCCTCGTGCTGCCGCAGGATGCGGCATCCCGAGGTGCCGAGCAGAGCTGCGGCGAGAGCAATTTGAAGAAGCGCGCGCATGGTCGGCCGCCGTTGGCGTATGCTCCATTCGAGCAAAACGCGTGCCGATTGTACCGGCATTGCGAGCGGCGGCGCGGCAGGGATTTGTTGAGCTGCGTCGCAGTTGCAGCGGCCCCACGTCGCGCTTGATCGGCCCAACCGGTAAAATGTACTGTGTTCTGCAATTGCTCCGCGAGCTGCGAGCCGTGACCGCCATGGACTCCCCGGCCTCGAGGCTTTTACCCGCACGGCGCATCGGATCGATCCTCCTCGCCTGTGCGCTCACGATCCCCTCGCTCCCGAGCGTGGCCGCCGTCTACGAGCTCGACGCGGCCAACGCGACGCAGGTCGTCGGCGCGGACGTGCACATCAAGACGCGCTACGAGGACACGCTCTACGATCTCGCGCGGCAGTACGGCGTCGGATCCGAGGAGATCACCCGAGCGAATCCCGGCGTCGATCCGTGGCTGCCCGGAGCGGGGACGCCGATCGTGATCCCCGGCCGCCGGATCCTTCCGCCGGGTCCGCGCGAAGGCATCGTCGTCAACATCCCGGAGCACCGCCTGTACTACTACCCCAGGGCGAGACACGGAAAGCGGATCGTCGTCACCTACCCCGTCAGCATCGGCCGGATGGACTGGAAGACGCCTCTCGGGGAGACGCACGTCATCCAGAAGATCGTGCACCCGATCTGGTATCCCCCGGAATCCATCCGCAAGGAACACGCGCAGAACGGCGATCCGCTCCCCAAGGCCGTCCTGCCCGGCCCGGACAATCCGCTCGGCGACTTCGCGATGCGCCTCGACGTTCGGCCGGGCGATTACCTGATCCATGGCACCAACAACCCGCTCGCCGTCGGCATGCCGGTGACGCATGGATGCATCCGCATGTACCCGGAGGACGTGGCGGCGCTCTTTCCGACCGTGCCCGTCGGCACGAAGGTCTATCTCATCAACGATCCGGTCAAGGTCGCCTACGTCGATGGCGAGCTGCTCCTCGAGGTGCACCCGCCGGTCGATGATCAAGGCCAAACGATTGCGCCGCAGCTCGCGCAGTTCGAGCAGCTGCTCGATCAGGCGCTCGGCAGCACGACGGCCGCCATCAACTGGGACTACGCGATCGAGATTTTGAAGACTGCGAACGGGATTCCCGCGACCGTCGGCCTCGAGGCGGACGCGAGCCCCTGAGATCGGCCGCAACCATGCTTGCCATGCGCGTGCACGCCGCCGGCGCCCCGCTCCTCGCGGACCAGGTGGCGGTGCGAGAGCCGGCAGCCTTGCAGATTCTCGTACGTGTCTTGGCTTGCGGCGTTTGCCGCACCGATCTGCATATCGCGGACGGTGAGCTGCCCGCCATACCCTTCCCGGTCACCCCCGGCCACGAGATCATCGGCCGGGTTGAGCGGGTCGGTACCGGCGTCTCGCGGTTTCGGATCGGCGATCGGGTCGGCGTGCCGTGGCTCGGCGAGACGTGTGGCGTGTGCTCCTACTGCCGGCGCGGACTCGAGAATCTGTGCGACCGCGCCCGTTTCACCGGCTATACCCTCGAGGGCGGGTATGCGGAATACGTCGTCGCCGATGCCCGCTACTGCTGCGCGGTACCCGCGCGCTACTCCGACACGCAGGCCGCACCGCTCCTGTGCGCGGGTTTGATCGGCTACCGTGCCTATCGGGCGGCAGGTGACGGCAGCCTCGGCCTGTATGGCTTTGGAGCCGCCGCGCATCTTCTGGCTCAGGTCGCGCGCGCGGCCGGCCGCAATGTGTTCGCCTTCACGCGTCCGGGCGATCTCACCGCGCAGGAGTTCGCACGCGGTCTCGGGGTTACCTGGGCCGGAGGGTCGGACGAGAGGCCGCCGGAGCCGCTCGACGCTGCGATCGTCTTTGCGCCCGTGGGCGCGCTGGTTCCGGCGGCGCTCGCCGCGGTCCGAAAGGGTGGCCGGGTCGTCTGCGCCGGCATTCACATGAGCGATATTCCGGCTTTTCCCTATCGGCTGCTCTGGGGCGAGCGCTCGGTCTGCTCCATCGCCAATCTCACGCGCGCGGACGCGGCCGAGTTCATGCAGCTCGCGGCAGCCGTTCCGCTCGACCCTCGCGTGGAGGTTTTCCCGCTCCGGCAGGCGAACGAGGCCCTTCGAAAGCTTCGCGACGGCCGGCTCGAGGGCGCCGCGGTGCTCGTGCCTTGAAGGCGCCGCGCGCTCGTGCCTGAAGGGCGCCGCGCTCGCGCCTCAAACGCTCCGAGCCGCCTGCTGCATCGCGCATGACAGGGCCGCCCGGGCGAGCGCGTGCTCCTCGTCGACGGGGATCACGTACACCTCGATCGGGGCGCCCGCCCGGCTTATTCGAGCCTCGACGCCGCGAGCCGCGCGATTCGCATCGGCATCCAGCTCGATGCCCGCCCAGCCGAGCGATGCAAGGATGCGCTCGCGGATCTTCGGCATGTGCTCGCCGACGCCGCCCCCAAAGACGATCCCGTCGCAGCCTCCGAGCGCGGCAAGATACGCTCCGACGTACTTGCGCGCCCGATAGCAATACAGCTCGACCGCGTCCTGCGCGCGCTCATCGGAGGCGCCGACGAGGGCTCTGAGGTCCGCGCTCACGCCCGAGACTCCGAGCAGGCCGCAATCGTGATTGAGGATCTCGATGATCCGATCGGGCGAGGATTGCAGCCTTCGGGCGAGATAGGGGACGACTGCCGGGTCGATGTCCCCGGAGCGCGTCGCCATGACGAGGCCTTCGAGAGGCGAGAATCCCATGCTCGTGTCGATCGGCCTGCCGCGGTCGATGGCGGCCATGGAGCAGCCGCCGCCGAGCTGCAGCGTCACGATGCGGCCGCCCTGAGGGAGCTGCGCATGCAGCTCGCGCCAGCGCCGCCACATGGCCTCGTGCGCGAGGCCGTGAAAGCCATAGCGGCGAACGCCGAGATCCGCTCCGAGCGCGCGAGGCAGCGCATAGTCGGCGAGCTGCGGCAGGTCGGCGAAGAACGCCGTATCGAAGACGGCCACCTGAAGCGCTTGCCGAGGGCAGACCGAGCGGGCCGCGGAGATCCATTCGAGGGCCACCGGATTGTGCAGCGGCGCAAGCTCGGAGAGCTCGCGCAAGGCCGTCTCGACTTCCGCATCGATCATGACCGGATGCACGAACCGTGTACCGCCGTGGACGACACGATGGCCGACGGCCGCAGGCGGCTCGGAGAGCTTTTGAACCCATCCGCTCAGCGCCTCGCGTGCATCGAGCGCCGTGCCGCTGAGGTTTTCGTACTGTACTCTCACCAAGGTCGAGAGATCGCCCGTGCTCTCGAAGGCGGCGAGCTTCGCCGAGGTGCTGCCGCTGTTCACGGTGAGGACGAGCATCAACGAACTCGAGCGTGATGGAGACCGCAGGCGTGAGCGCGCTCAACCGCGCGTAACGACGAGCGGGCGCAAGATTTGCTCCTATCGCCTGTGCGAGGCAAAGTGGAGGAGTTATGGACGGGAATCCATTGACGAGGCTGCGCACGCGCGGACAGAGTGTGTGGCTCGACGATATCCACCGGCGCATGCTGACGGACGGCAGCCTCGCCCGCATGATCGAGACGGACGGCCTTGCCGGCCTCACCTCGAATCCCGCGATCTTCGCCCACGCGATCATGAGTCACGCCGAGTACCGGCCCGCGGTCGCGGAGCTGCTGCCGAAGGTCGCTCGAAGCACCGAGCTCTACGAGGCGATCGTGCTCGACGACATCAAGCGCGCGGCGGACATCTTCCGGCCCGTTTACGACCGCGCCGAGGGAGGCGACGGCTTCGCGAGCCTGGAGGTCTCGCCGCATCTCGCTCACGACACGGCCGGCACCGTGGCGGAGGCACGCCGCCTCTGGGGCCGCCTCGAGCGCGAGAACGTCATGATCAAGGTGCCCGGCACGCCGGCCGGGCTCGCCGCGATCCGCTCCCTCATTGGCGAGGGCGTCAACGTCAACGTGACTCTCCTGTTCTCGCCGGAGCGCTACCGGCAGGTGACCGACGCTTACCTCGCCGGGCTCGAGCAGCGCGCCCAGCGCGGCGGCGAGCTTCGCCACATCGCCTCGGTCGCGAGCTTCTTCGTGAGCCGCATCGATACGCTCGTCGACCGGCTGCTCGACGAGCATGCCGGCCAGGGGCGAGGGGAGGCTCGGGCCTTGCGCGGGCGGACCGCAACGTCTCTCGCCGCCAAGGCATACGACCTGTACCGGGAGATTACCGCCTCCGAGCGCTGGCGCGCTCTCGCGCGACGCGGCGCGCGCCCGCAGAGGCTGCTCTGGGCCTCGACCTCCACGAAGGACTCGCGCTACAGCGACGTGAAATACGTGGAGGACCTGGTGGCCGGGGAGACCGTCAACACGATGCCGCTCGAGACGCTGTCTGCCTTTCGCGATCACGGCAAAGGCGGTGCCGGACTCGCGGCCTTTCGGGAAGAGGCGACGCGCGTGGTGCGCGAGCTCGCAACGCTCGGCATCGATCTCGCAAGCGTGGCGCAGCAGCTCGAGGAGGAAGGCGTTCGCAAGTTCGCGGAGCCTTTCGATCAGCTGCAGCGCTGGCTCGAGGAGAGGCGCAAGTAGATCCTGAGCGGCCGAACGGGCGTGGACAGTTGCTCGCTGCGGTGTCATGCTGAACAAGATTCCCAGTGGAGGATGGGACCGGAGGTGGCTCATGCAGAGGGATAGCGTGATTGCCCTTCAACCGACGCCCGGCACGTGGCGCGGGCTCCGCGATCTGGCCGGAGCCGATCCCGATGCGGTCTACGGATGCGTCGACTGGTATTTGTACCACGAGCCGACCCTTGCCGAGTGCACTCCCCGCTCCTCGCGCGAGCCGGCGACCGTCATCGAGCCCAGCCCGCCGAACGCTACGGCGCCGAATAGCGGCATCCGTCCAAGCGGTTGATGGCCCGGGGCCGGCCAACGCCGGCCCTTCTCGCCGAACCAGCCTCCGAGCCGGCACCCCTCGCCAGCGACAGCCGTCGGCGAGTAAGGTCCTCGCCTCCGCGCTCGCGCAATGCCTTGCAAAGGCGCAGGCGCGCCCATATGAGTCCGTGAGCGCCGTAGGAGGAGTCAGCCGTGAGGTCGATCAATCGCATGGCCTGGATGTGGGATGAGGCGCTGCATGCTCTGGAACAGGCCGAGCGCCGGCATCGCCAGTTCTGCGGCTTAAGGGGCGCCCGCTCCGCCCAGCCGGTCTGGGAGCCTCCCGCCGATGTCTTCGAGAGCGAGACGGAGATCGTCGTCTCGATCGCCCTGCCGGGCGTTCATCCGGACAGCGTCTCCATCGAGGTCGCCGCAAACGGTCTCGCGATCCGGGCAGAGCGCTCGCCACCGCCGGAGCTGGCTGCGCTTCGCGTGCGGCGGCTCGAGATCCCTTACGGTCACTTCGAGCGCCAGTTCGAGCTGGCGGGCGGCCGCTACATCCTCATCGAGCGCCGCATGGTCGAAGGCTGCCTGACGTTGAGGCTGGCAAAGGAGTAGACGATGGCCGACGAGACTGCCGAGCTCCTGATTTTGCCCGTGCGGGACGTCGTGCTGTTTCCAGGCGTCGTGCTTCCCGTCGCCGTCAACCGGCCGCGCTCGACGGCGGCGGCACAGGAAGCGGTGCGAACCCGCAGCCGGATCGGCTTTCTGCTGCAGCGGAACGCCGCGGCCGAGGACCCGGGTCCGGAAGATCTGTACCGCGTGGGCACCGTCGCGAGCGTCATTCGCTTCGTCACGGCTGCGGACGGCGTGCATCACCTCATCTGCCAGGGAGAGCAACGCTTCGAGGTGCAAGAGTTCATCCAGACCGATCCGGTCCTGAAGGCCCGAGTCACATTGCTCAGCGACCCGGAGGAGGTCAGCCACGAGGTGGAGGCGCGCGGCCTGTATCTGCGCGACCGAGCGCTCGAGGCGCTGCAGCTGCTGCCCCAAACGCCCGTCGAGCTCGTCGGCACGATCCAGGCGGTCAAGGCGCCGGGACAGCTCGCGGACCTCGTGATCAGCGTGACGGATACGGACTCGGCCGAAAAGCAGCAGATCCTAGAGACGCTCGATCTCACCGCACGGCTCGATCGGGTGATCGGGGCGCTCTCGAAGCGCATCGAGGTGCTCAAGCTCTCGCACGACATCGGCGAGAAGACGCGCGAGGCCTTGAGCGAGCGGCAGAAGGAGGCCGTGCTGCGCGAGCAGCTCCGCCAGATCCGCCGGCAGCTCGGTGAGGAGCCCGAAGGTTCCGCTCCCGAGGTGAAGGAGCTCGGAGAGGCGATCGATCGCGCGGGAATGCCCGAGGAGGCCCGCGAGCAGGCGCTGCGCGAGCTGCACCGGCTCGAGCGCATGCCGGAGGGGAGCGGCGAGCACTCGATGGTGCGCACGTATCTCGACTGGCTCGTCGCGCTCCCGTGGTCGAAGCTCGATCCGGAGAACCTCGACATCGAGGGTGCCCGCCGAGTGCTCGATGCGGATCACTTCGGCCTCGAGAAGGTCAAGCGGCGCATCCTCGAGTTTCTCGCCGTCCGCAAGCTCAACCCGCAGGGCCGCAGTCCCATCCTGTGCTTCGTCGGTCCGCCCGGAGTGGGCAAGACCTCCCTCGGGCAAAGCATCGCGCGGGCCCTGGGACTGAAGTTCGTGCGCGTGAGCCTCGGCGGTGTGCACGACGAGGCCGAGATCCGCGGCCACCGGCGCACCTATCTCGGCTCGCTGCCGGGCAACATCATCCAGGCCCTGCGGCGGGCCGGTACGCGCAATCCGGTCTTGATGCTCGATGAGGTCGACAAGCTGAGCGCGAGCATCCAGGGCGATCCGTACTCGGCGCTGCTCGAAGTGCTCGACCCCGAGCAGAATTCGACGTTCCGGGACAACTACATCGGTCTGCCGTTCGATCTGAGCCGGGTCCTTTTCATCTGTACGGCCAACGTGCTCGACGGCATCCCCGCTCCCGTGCGCGACCGGATGGAGCTCATCGAGATCACGGGGTATACGGAGGAGGAGAAGCTCGAGATTGCGCGGCGCTATCTCGTTCCGCGGCAGCTCGTGGCGAACGGTCTCGCTCAAAGCGCCGTGCAGCTCCCCGACGAGGTCCTCAAGCGAATCATCTCCGACTACACCCGCGAGTCGGGCGTCAGGAGCCTCGAGAGGCAGATCGGCGCCGTGCTCCGTTCCGTCGCAGTGGGTATCGCCTCGGGACAGGAGGGGCCCGTGGCGATCGCGATAGAGGATGTATCGCGCATCCTCGGCGCGCCTCGCTATCACGGCGAGATCGCCATGCGCACGAGCGTGCCGGGGGTTGCGACCGGGCTCGCCTGGACGCCCGTGGGAGGAGACATCCTGTTCATCGAATCGAGCCGCGTGCCGGGCAGCGGACGGCTGATCCTCACGGGTCAGCTGGGCGATGTGATGAAAGAAAGCG
Source organism: Gammaproteobacteria bacterium (assembly GCA_030040795.1). Lineage (GTDB taxonomy): Bacteria > Pseudomonadota > Gammaproteobacteria > Steroidobacterales > Steroidobacteraceae > JASHUC01. The sequence continues at coordinate 12,229 of JASHTA010000470.1, forward strand.
CCCAGGCGGCCGTCACCCTCGTGAAGGGCCAGGCCGAGCGCCTCGGCGCCGATCCGGCGAGCTTCGACAAGATCGATCTGCACATCCACGTTCCGGCGGGCGCGATCCCGAAGGATGGCCCGAGCGCAGGGGTCGCGATCTTTACCTCGCTGGCGTCCCTGCTCTCCGGAAGGACGGTCCGGAGCGACGTTGCGATGACCGGCGAGATCAGCCTGCGCGGCTTGGTGCTCCCTGTCGGCGGCATCCGCGAGAAGACCGTCGCGGCGGCCCGCGCCGGCATCCGTACCGTCATCCTGCCGGCGCGCAACCGGCGCGATTTCGACGATATCCCCGAAAGTGCCCGGCAGCGCCTGCAGTTCATTTGGGCCGAGCGGATCGAGGAGGTGCTGGCCGCGGCGCTCGAAGGTATTGGAGCCCGCCGCGCGGCGGCGGCCTAACCCGCTCCTCCCGCTCCCGCGCTCAGTCGCGCTGCTCGCGCCACAGTCCGAGGTGCTGCTGCAGCGGCCGGTCCGAGAAGCTGAAGAGCACCAGATCCTGCTCGGCGCTCAGGGAATACCAGGTCCAGCCCGGCACGACGAAGATGTCGTTCGGCTCCAGCGTCCAGGCGTGACTGGGGCCAGGCCCGGGTTCGGGCCCCAGCACTGCTCCGGGCCCGAGCACTCGCCCAGGCCCCAGCACCGGCCCGGGCGCCGGCAGCTCGACTCGGCCGCGGCCGGAAAGCACCGTGAACACCGCTCCGTCGGTCGAGCGGTAGCGCCGCCCCGAGAATCTTGCGGGAACGAGCTGCACGTAAGTGCCCATCGTCACGATGGGCGAGGCGCCCGTCGTCGGATCGGTGAACGCGAGCCTCAGCCCGCAGTGCTCGTCCCAGGGTCCCGTGCGGCGCAGGACTTCGAGCGCTTCGCGGGTCCGCTCGTAGGGATAGGAGCAGAGCGGCGTCGAGCGGCCCTCGTGCCGATAGGCGAGGGGAGCCATGCCGCTACCGAAGCGCGCGAGCGCATCCCCTTCGGGCCGGCTCGGAGCGCGGCTGCGCTGCACGTCCTCCTCGGCGAACGCGGCGTTCAGCGCATTGACGATCGGCACGTCGAGCCCATCGAGCCAAAGGACGGGCTCGCTGCCCGTGTTGCCGTGCTCGTGGAAGGACCATGACGGCGTGATGACGAGATCCCCACGATGCATCGGAATCCGCTCGCCGTTCACCAGGGTGTAGGCCCCTTCGCCCTCGAGCACCAGGCGCAGCGCCGCCGCCGTATGACGGTGGCTTCGGGCCGTCTCTCCCGGAAGAATGAGCTGAATGCCTGCGTAGAGGCTCGTGGTGATGCGCGACTGGCCGTGCAGCGCGGGATTCTCGAGGACCAGCACCCGCCGCTCGGCCTGCTCGGCGGTGATCAGCCGTCCCGCGGCGAGAATCTGCTCGCGAAGCTCGGCGGCGCGCCAGATCGCCGGTACCGCGACCGTCGGCGGCTCGCGTGGAGTGAGCGTCCTCAGGACTTCCCAGAGCGGTGCGAGATGGTGCTCGGGCAGCTGGCGCTGGAACT